>JBHHYS010000013.1:0-38600 GCA_046757645.1 Terriglobia bacterium
AGCCGCTGGGGGTTTGGGCACCTAGTCATCACACAAACTTTAAGGGAAAGGCCAAGCGACTCTGACCCTGCGAGTTGGAGAGAGCCATGGAAGTGAAGGAATTACCCATCGATGAGATTGAGATTTCGCAATTCAACACGCGCAAAGACTTAGCTGCTGGCACCGAAGACAGCTCCATTGACGACCTGGCCGATAGTATCCGCGAAAAAGATCTCCTGAGCCCGATTATGGTTCGTGTTGCAGCCGGCGGGAAATATGAGCTGATCGCTGGTCAACGGAGACTTCTAGCCTGTAGGAAACTCGGCATGACAACAATCGCGGCGATGGTTCGTTCACAGGTGGATGATGCCGATGCCACAGCGATATCGCTAATCGAAAATGTCCACCGCGCCGAGATGAACCCGATGGACAAGGCCAAGGCTTTTGCGGCATTGCGCCACAAATATGGTGGTGATGTACAGCGTGTGTCCAAAGAGACGGGGATAGGTGCGCAAACAGTCAAGAAGTATTTGGGCCTACTTGCGTTGCCTGAGGCTATTCAGGCGAGAGTATCTACTTCGGAGGGGCCGGCCAGGATCGAAGCATTATCAACGTTAACGAAAACTTTCACCGATCCAGACGACATGCTGGAGACTTACAACAAAACCGTTAATTTCAAGCAGGACGTTCAGAAGGCCATTTTGAAGAGTTCTGGTGGAGACATATCCCGCATCGACGAGCTTGTGGCGCGAGCTCAGGAAGGTGCTTTCGACACTAAATTCTGTCATGGCCTCGGGGGCAAACTGATGTGCGAATACATTCCTGAAGAACTTGCTGCTAGCGTTATCCAGCTAGTGGAGCAATACCGCAAGGAGCGTGCGGGACCCGTCGACGTTAAGGAGGCAGCGAAAAGAGCCAAGATTTGAGGACGAGCATATGATTCCAACCGCATTCGAGTATTTCGCCCCGCGCAGCCTTGATGAGGCGCTCGCGCTGCTCACCCGGCACGGCGGCGACGCCAAGCTGCTCGCCGGCGGCCACAGCCTGCTGCCCCTGATGAAGCTGCGCCTGGCCGCCCCCCACGTCCTGATTGACCTGGGGAAAATCGCTGGGCTGGCCTACATCCGCGAAGAGGGCGAGCAAATCGCCGTCGGCGCCATGACCACGCATGCCCAGGTGGAGCGCTCCGAGCTCTTGCAGCGGCGGGCTCCCCTCCTGGCGGAGACGGCGGCCGCGATCGGCGACGTGCAGGTGCGCAACTGCGGCACCCTGGGCGGTGCCCTCGCTCACGCCGACCCCGCCGCCGACTATCCCGCTGCCATCCTGGCGCTCGATGCCGCGTTGACCCTGACCAGCCAGAAGGGCAAGCGCACCGTGGCGGCGAAGGACTTCTTCCTGGAAATGTTGACCACGGCACTCCGGCCGGGCGAGATCCTCACCGAAATCCGCTTCGCTGCCGATGGGGTTCGCACCGGCGCGGCCTATCGCAAGCTGCACCAGCCCGCCTCGGGCTTTGCCATCGTGGGCGTAGCGGCCCGCGTAGAGCTCGCCGACGGGGGCCGCTGTCGCACCGCCCGCGTGGGTGTAACCGGGGTGGCGCCGAAAGCTTACCGGGCCACCGCAGTCGAACAAGCGCTGGCAGGCGAGTCGCTCGATGCGAAACGCATCGCGCAGGCGGCAGCGAATGCCGCTACAGGTGTCGAGCCGCTCGCCGACCTGCACGCCTCCGCCCGTTACCGGGCCGCGATGACTGAAGTCTTCACCCGCCGGGCGCTCACCCAGGCCTTCGAGCGCGCCCGCACCCAGAAATGAAGATTGCCGGGACGCATACGCTGGCGGCGCCCCGCGACCGCGTCTATCAGCTTTTGACCTCTCCCCCCAGCCTGGCCAAGACCCTCCCGGGCTGCGAAAAGCTCGAGCCGGCCGGCGCGGACACCTTCCAGGTGAAAATAAAGCTCGGGCTGGCGGCCCTGAGCGGCGCCTACCAGGGGACGGTGAAGCTCAGCGAACAGCGCCCGCCGGAGCATCTGCGGCTGACGATGTCGAGCCGCGGCCCCTGGGGTTTTGCCGACGGTGACGGCACCTTGTCGCTCGAAGAGCAGGGCGCGCAGACGCTGGTGCGCTATGCGGGCGAGCTGAAAGTGGGGGGGATGATTGCCGCCGTGGGGCAGCGCTTGCTCGACGCCGCCGCCCGCAAGGTCATCGGCGACTTCTTTCAGAGCCTCGACAAAGAAGCCAGCGGCAGCTAGAGAGGGAGCAAGGAGACATTGTCATTCTGAACGCAGTGAAGAATCTCAGCCTGGAAAGATGGCATGGGTGAGATCCTTCGCTTCGCTCAGGATGACAGAATCGGCCGCTGTGCTACTGGCCCAGCTTGACTAGGTTGTGCCCTTGCCTTCTTTCTGTTCACGCAGTTGCTGTTTCCAGCCCAGGACGCGGGCCTGGTTGGCCTCCTCTTCGGCCTCTGCCTTCTTCCCTTGCTGCTGGTAGAAGCGGGAGAGGCTGGTATGGGCCAGGACGTCGTCCGGGTCGAGCTCGGCGATGCGCCGGGCGGTGGCGATGGCGTCGTCCAGCTTGCCTTGCTGGGCGTAAACCTGGGCGAGCCCGTGCAAAGCATCGGTGTAAGCAGGGTCGGCCTCCAGCGCCTTCTTGTATTCAGCACTGGCCTCCTCCAGATTGCCGCTGGCGAAGGCTTCAAGCCCGCGGTCGTAGTGCTCTTCAGCGTTCATCGTGACTCCGCGAGACGGGCCGGCGTCCCTTCTATTCTACACGAGCTGCTTCCGCTTGCTCTCCGGCATTCTCGACTTGTTGGGACGCCTGATTCCGCGAGATACCATAGACGCCGAGGAGGCGAATGATGATTTCCGCCGCCGCCTCCCTCTCTTCCGAGACTACCTGGGAGGCGCCGGCGCGTTCCAGGATTGGCTGCTCCTCCAGGCGTTTCGTGCGCACCAGGATGGTGAGCTGGGGATTGAGCAAACGGGCATTTGAGACCGCCCGGCTCAGCACGAAGGGATCGGAAATCGCATAGACAATGGCGCGGGCCCGCCCCGCTCCTGCTTTGGCCAGAATCGCCTGACTGCTGCCGTCGCCAAAGAGGATGGTCTCCTGCGCGGCCGCCGCTCGGCGAACCGTCTCCGGGTTCGTTTCCAGCACCAGGTAAGGAATCCCTGCCTGCTTCAGTACGCGGGCCGTCAGCCGCCCACTGAGGCCGTAGCCGCAAACGATGACGTGATCATTGAGCGCCCTGGCCTGCTGCTTGAGCTTGGCTTCGCCTAGCTCCGGGAAGAAGCGGAGCAGGATCGGCATTTCGGAGAAGCGCGCCGCCAGCCTGGGGGAAGCCTGGGCGACGAGCGGGGTGATCATCATGCTGAACACGGCGGCCGCCAGAAAGGTCTGGTAGCCTGCCTCGCTCACCAGGCCCAGCCCCGCGCCCTGTTGCAGCAGCACGAAGGAGAACTCTCCTACCTGGGCCAGCCCCAGTCCCACCAGCAGCGACATCCTCAGCGGAAAGCCTAAGCTCAGCACGGCGCTCGCTCCGGTGAGCAGCTTGGCGAGAAAAATACCCGCGGCCAACAGGGCCACTACCGTCCAATTCGCCCGCACAAAGCCGAGGTGGATGAGCATGCCGATGGAGATGAAGAAGAGACTGCTGAAACTGTCGCGGAAGGGCAAGATTTCGGAGAGGATCTGGTGGGCGAACTCGGATTCGGACAATGCCAGCCCGGCCAGAAAGGCGCCCAGGGCCAACGACAGACCTAATTGTCCCGCCACCCAGGCGGTGCCCAGGCTGAAGAAGATGGTGGCAATCAGGAAGATCTCTTTGCTGCGCAGCTGGACGATGGTTCGCCAGAGCGGGCCGAACAGGTAGTGGGCCACCAAGAGGAGGGCGGCCACCAACCCCAGGGCTTTGCCCAGAGCATAGACAATGGTGAAGGCGATGCCGGGGGCGGGAGCCGCCAGGGCGGGAATCAGCGCCATCATCGGAACCACACAAAGATCCTGAAAGAGCAGCACGCCGAGGATGGCCCGGCCGTGGGGGCTGTCGAGTTCTTGTCGCTCGAAGAGCAGCTTCAAAACGATGGCGGTGCTGCTGGCGGCAATCAGAAAGCCCCAGAAGAGGCTCTGCCGCCAGGTGTAGCCGATGGAGATGGCCAGCAAGGAGCTGACCAGGATGGTGAAAACGACCTGGCGGCTGCCCGCTCCCAGCACCACCTGGCGCATCCGCAGGAGCTTTTCCAAAGAGAACTCAATTCCTAGAGTGAAGAGCAGCAGCACGACCCCGATCTCCGCCATCAATTCGATGCCTGCGCGGTTGGTGATCACACCCAGACCCGAGGGTCCCACCAGGATCCCGGTCAGCAGGTAGGCGACGATGGTGGACTGGCGCGCCTTGTGCAACACCACGGAAATGAGCGTGGCGAAGCCAAACAGGATCAGCAGATCGCGCAGCAGCTCGAAGTGTTCCATTACCATCGATGAAGAAATGGCCCCGCGGAGGCGCGCGGTCGTTCTGAGTGTACGCGTCCCGAACGCGATTGCCAACCGCGGAGCGGTATGCCAAAGTGAATGCGCCGGGGGCGAGGTATGCCGGAGAAGAAACGAGCGCGGGAGCGGGTGTCGCTCGGGGTGCGCCTGCGGCGCGCGGCACTCTACGTGCTGTTTGCGCTGGTGCTGCTGATCCCCCAAACATTGGCGCTCCGCCGGCACCGCCGCGGGTGGAACGCGCTCCGCCTCGGGCTCGCTTTGACCGGAGTAGCCTTGCTGGTCGCCGTCCGCAACCAGCCCTCGCCCGGGGGAAGCGCCATTATCGCCCTGCTCTTGATTCTCCTGGCGTTGTTGGTGCCGCCGGTGAAGGAAGGCAAATCCGTGGACGAGCAGGCGCGGGAACTGGGCGCGCTGGTGGTGGTGAATGGCGGGCGCTTTCGGAGCGCGGGTGCTCACTCGACCGAGGCCCGCTTGTTCGTCGCCCCCGAGCGCGTGCATGTCCTCGACCTCCAGCACCGGCCGCTGCTGGAAATTCCCCTGGGCGCGATTTCCGCACTCAGGGTTGAGGAAGCAAAGGAGGCAAAAGAAGCAGAGGACAACTGGGGGCTGCGGGTGGAATGGGAGGAGGGTAGCGCTACCTTTTACTACGAAGGGTTCTTTGCCGAGCACCTGGCGCGGGTGGCCGAGACCACCCTGCGCAGCCAACTCCACCGCGAGCTACGCGTAGTCAGGTAGGGCAGGGACTTGCTTGCCCTGAGCGAAGTCGTCCCTCGGCAAGCTCGGGACGACCCTGAGCCTGTCGAACGGGTCGAAGGGCCCCCTGCCGTTGCCCTAGCGGATGGAGTCGCCTGCCAGGCCCCAGAAGTCCTTGGCGTAGTAGTGGGAGACGACGTTCCCGAACAGATAGCAGATTCCCTGGCAGGCAGGGATGTCGCCGTGGATTTTCTTTCCCCGGGCGAACACCTTCGCGAAGGAGCCTTCCTGGAGGAGGTTGCCGCCGATCTTCTTCAGGGGCTCGCAGGGATAAAAAACATCGCCGTTCGGATAGACGCGGGGAAACATAGTGGGAAAGCACTGGAAGTCGCCGAACTCCAGCAAGGTGCGCAGCAGCTTGGGGGTGCCGTTGATGGGCTGCGCCGCCTGACGGCGCCGCGCCACAATCTTGTCCACCAGCCGCTGGTAGCCCGGATTCTGCCGCAGGCGCAGGTTGGGCATTTTCCCCTTCAAGGCTGTCTGGGTGGCGAAGACGAAGCCGTGTTCCCCGCAAAAGTCGAGGATGCGGTCGATTTCATGGATATTCCAGTCTTCGATCACCGTGCTGACGGTGATATCGGAGGGTCGGGGAAGCCTGGATTTTGCCAGCATCAAATTCTCGAGCACCTTGGGGAGCACCGCCGGCTTCGACATCGGCAGCTTGATGTCCACCGTCAGCGCGTCCAGGCTGACGATCAGGCTGGTGAGGTGGTCGAAGAGCTTCTGCCGGCGGTGAAGCATGGTGCCGTTGGTCACCAGCAAGACGGAGCGGAACTTCACCTCCTGGCGGGCCGCCCCCGCCAGCTCTTCGATGTCGTCCCGCACCAGGGGCTCGCCGCCGGTAAAGAGGATGGAGTCGGTTTCCCGCCGGATGATGCGCAGCAGCTCAATCGTGCGCGCGGTGGGCAGCTCCTGGCTGAAGACGTCCGGTTCCTTCTGCGTGCAGTAGGTGCAGGCCAGGTTGCACTTGTGGGTGACGTAGAGCACGGCGGCGTAAGGGGCGATGACGTTGGTGCGGAGAATCCGCCGGCGGTACTGGTTCTGGAAATAGTGCTTGAAATTTTTGAGCACAAAAGGAGAGTAGCGCAGCAGGCCGCGGAGCAGCTTCCGGGTTGTCGGCGCCGGCTTCCTGTTTTCCATGAAGCAAGCTCTCAGTGCTCAGCTTTCAGCCTTCCGGTGGGGCAAACAATCCTGCTCGCCCCGAGCGGAGTCGAGGGGAGCGCTGTCGAAGGGTCTGTCCCTTTTCCATCCGTGGTAGGACAGACATTCTTGCCTGTCCGCCCAAACCGGCATAGTCTAAGCGGCCCGAGCGCCCAAGCCCAAGGTCTTTGCAGCGAATGGGGACAAAACGCCGTTGATTTACGCCCTGCGCTACTTCTGGCGCGTCGCCAAGGGCCACCGGCTCCGGCCCTGGCAGAGCCCCTATCTCCGCTGGCGCCTGGAAACGTATTTTGGCGTGCCCGCCGAGAGCCTCACCCGAGACGACTTCTTCCGCCTCCTCTGGCAAAACCGTCGACGTATTTGGTCGTTTGTGCGCTGGTGCTCGGAAATGGAACACCGCCATTTCTGAGTGCCATCGGCTGTCGGTGGGCCCGATTTTGCCCTGCCTGCCCTGAGCCTGTCGAAGGGAGCGAAGCCGAAGGGCGCGAGCGTCGCCGCCTCCGCGCCTTCCTCCGCTGGGCGCAGGCGATGGAGCGGCAGCACATGGCCGGCTTGGATTCACCACAGAGGCCCATACGGGCAGGCACAGAGGACACAGAGACTCGTCCGTTGCTGCAGACTCGATTTTACGCGAGCGCGGGAGCTGGTAGCGGCGAGGAATGCGCTTGGTGACAGCCTGCATTCCTCGTCGGCTTTTTTGAGCGAGACCCTGCAAACAACGCAGGCCAAGTCGACGACGAAGGCTGTCCCTCGACTAGGCTCCCTTCAGCTCCGCTCAGGGTCTCCGCCCCGACTAAATCGGGGTTTCCGCTTCGCTCCAACTGCGCTCCGAAAAGCCGGGCCCTGACAGTGCCTACTTCTGTTCTTCGTGCCGGCCAAGAGGCGGGTGCCCCTCGCAAGGCTCGGGATAAACTCCGCACCTCTTCCGGACTGCCTACCAATGTGGCCGGTTATCGCCAGATGCTGCCAGTTCCATTCTACAGGCGAGGGAGCGGGAGCACTTCCGCTGAAGAGCGCTTTTTGACCGGGACGCACTTGAAGCGTAAAATAAGAGGGTAGAGGAGCGGCGTGATGGCGACTTTGACTTCCATCTTCCCGACCAAGGCGAAGGAGGCGCGCTGGTGGGAGCCGGAAGCGGGCGGCAAAGTCCACTGCTACCTCTGCCCGCGGCACTGCCGCATCGGCGCCGGCCAGCCGGGCTTCTGCTTCATCCGCGTCAACCGCGGCGGCACCCTCTACAACCTGGGCTACGGCCGGCCCGCTGCCATCCAGATTGACCCCATCGAGAAGAAGCCGCTCAACCATTTCATTCCCGGGACGAAGATTTTTTCTCTGGGCACGGCGGGCTGCAACCTGGGCTGCTTCTTTTGCCAGAACTGGGACATCTCCAAATCGAAGTCCGACCAGGTGAACTCCCAGCACCTCGAGCCGGAGGAGGTGGTGGCGCTGGCCCAGCAGCACGGCTGCCCCAGCATCGCCTTCACCTACAACGAGCCCACCATCTGGGGCGAATACGTGGTGGACATCGCCCGGGCGGCTCGCGCCGCGGGCTTGAACACGGTGATGGTCACCAACGGCTACATCACCAGCGCCGCCTTCTTCGATATCTATGACTACATTGACGCCGCCAACGTCGACCTCAAAGCCTTCACCGAAAACTTTTACTCCCGCATCACCCTTACCCATCTCCAGCCCGTGCTCGAAACCCTGAGGTGGCTCAAGCGGGAGACAAACGTCTGGTTCGAAATCACTAGCCTGATCATCCCCACCCTGAACGACGACCCGCAAGAGACCCAGAAGCTGGCGGAATGGATCCTCCACAACCTGGGCAGCGACGTGCCTTTGCACTTCACCGCTTTCCATCCCGACTTCAAGTTGATGGACAAGCCGCCTACGCCGCCTGAAACGCTGCACCGGGCGCGGGCGATTGCGCGCCGGGTGGGTCTGCGCTACGTCTACGAAGGCAACATCTTCAGCGAAGGCGCCCACACCTATTGCCCGCGCTGCGGGAAGCTCTTGCTCCGCCGCTCTTGGCACTCCGTGCTGGAAGACCACCTCGAGAACGGCCACTGTCCCCGCTGCGGCGAATTCACCCTCGGCGTATGGGAAAATCCCCGCGGGCAAACCCCTATCAAAGTCCGCGACGGGCAGCGGCGGGCCGCGCCCGCGGGCGCCCCGAGCTAGGCCGTAGATTCCCGAAAAACAAAAGGCCCGGAGCGCGCGTCAGCTCCGGACCGATTTTTTTGCGCAACTAGCGCCGTCCGAACGAACCCGGCTGTACGGAATCCGCAAAGAAGCGCGAAAGCATCAGCTTTCGGTTGAAGTGAAATTCTTGACCGCGAGGGAGGGCGGGATGGAACCGTCCTAGCGTTCGGAGCGGAGAAGGAAGGTGACCCCGCGCTCGGCGTTCAGCCGCCTGGTCATTTCCCAATCGAGCTCGCGCAGCGCTACCGAAGCCTGCTTGCCGGTCGAGGTCACGTAGAAGATGCGGCCGTCCTCCAGCCAGTAGTCGGTGGCGGCGAAGATGGTCTGGTCTTTGAGCACCAGCAGCGTGAGTTGAGCCAAGGGCGGGCGCTCGGTGGGATAACTGGAACGAGCCACGCGCAGTCGCGGCCAGTTGGGGGGCAAACCCGCGGCCACCGCCCCACCGCTGGCCGGAGGCGGAGGATTATCGTTCACCACAACCGGGACGGGCACTTGCACTGGAACCACCTGCGGGACCACGATTACGGTGGAACTGGAGCTGACAAAGGACAGCGGGAAAAAGCCACCCGCGAAGAAATTGTTTCCGACGAAGCCCCCGCCGGAAAATCCGCCCGGGAAGAAGCCGTGACGGCGGTGGAGGACCTGGAAGTGGTGAGCGTCGAAGCCCAGCCCGAACACAGGGAAGCGCTCGAAGACCACGGGACGAAATCCGAAGCCGGGAACGAACACCTGCTGCGGGAAGGGGTCGCGGTGGTGGTGGCCCGGACGGGAGACAAAGCCGCCGCGAACCCGAACACGCGCACCGGTGCGGGCGGAGGCCGTCCGCCCTGCCGTTCTATTCGACGCGCTGGCGTGCGCGGCGCGGTGCGTACCCCCGGCGCGTCCCTGGGCGGCGGCGGGCAGTGTGGCGAGTGCCAGCGTGGTCGCGGCAACCACAGCCAGAGGCAATGCTCTCTTCATCGCTCCTCCTGTCTTGTTGGATGAGTATAGCGCGCTTCGGGTGGCCCGCCAACTTCCTGGCGGGCGGAGGCTTGACCGTACCGGCGGGCGAGCACTTCCAGAGCGGGCTTGCCGATGGGGTTGTAGGAGGGGTCGTAGGGGGTGCCGCCGCCGTGGCTGGGCCACTTCCACCAGTAGAGGCCGGCGAGCCAGGGCTGATCGTAGAAGGCGTCGAAGACGGTGGCGTAGCAGCGCCGCTGGAGTTCAAGGTCGAGGGCGCCGCGCCCCTCCTCCCAGGGTTTGGCGGCGGCGGTGGTGATGCTCGGATAGCCAACCTCGGTGAACAGCACCGGCTTGCGGTATTTTCGGGCCAGCGCGGCGAACTGTCGGCTCAAGGCCTGCAAGTGAGGCGAATCCGGCCGTGGGATTTCCCCCGGCGGCGCCAGGGGATAGTACATGTTCACGCCCAGGTAGTCGAGCGCGTCCCAGAACGGCAGGGTTTCGAACTCCGAATCCCAGTGAGCCGCATAGGTGAGCGGGCCGGAATAGATGCGCCGAACGTCTCGGATGAGCGCGCGCCAGGCGGCTTCGCGGTGAGTGACGCCGGCGAGCTCGGCACCGATAACCAGCAGATCCACGTCGTAGAGTTCGGCCAGCCGGGCGAAGTGCCGCAGCCAGCGGCGATAGAGGGAGAACCAGCGCTCGAAGGCCTTATTATCGTCGAAGACGATGTTACCGGTGAAGCTGTGGGTCCAGAGCTGCGGCTTGAGCATAACCCGCAGGCCGAGTTGCTGCGCTGCCTCGACGGTGCGAATAACGCGATCGTCGCTTTCTGCGGTGGCAAAGTAGATTTGGACCTCGCGGGGCGCCTGGGTGAAGGCATAAGGAACGATGGCGATGGCGTTGGCGCCCAGGGCGCGAATCCGTACGAGTTCCTGAAGAGCGCGGTCGGAGCCATAGCCCCACTCGCCGCCCACTTCGTGGGAGAAGGAGATGCCGCGACGGAAGAAAGAGGCCGGGGAGGAGCGCGGCGCGGCCGGCGCCGGCGTGGGTCGCCCGGGGTGGTCGAGGAGAAAGCGCCGCCACTCGCCTTCCAGCTCCTTCCAGGAGGAGCCCAGGGCGCGAGCGAACTTTTCCTCTGCGCCGGCCGCTAGCGGCGTCCGGTAGAGAACCGCCAGAACCTGCCCGCCGTGACGCTTGACCACAAACTCCACCCAGGCCCCGCTCAGCGCGTCCCGCACCAGGGGAGAAAGATAGTCGGTGTCGAGCTGGAAAATCTCCCCCAGTGAGTAGGCGCGTTCCTCGCCGGTGATGCGCGCGGCGTAATCGGCGAGCGCCTGGCCGTGGAAGTCGCCCACCGCATAGCGGGCCAGCGCCCGGGCCACGGCCTCCGAGCCCGGCGGCCCCCACTTCGCCCGCAACAGCAGCAAGGCGTCACCCCGCGCATCCGTGATCTTTCCATTCGGCGCCAGCAAGTGGTGCATGATGCGGCGGCGGGGCTCGAGCGTAAAAGGTTCGTCGCCTCCCACCAGGGTGTGCTTGCTCTCCGTGGAGGTGTGGAAATAGGCGCGCAGGGCGGGGTTGGGCAGCTCGAGGCCGAGACGCCCCGCCAGCGCGGCCAGACGCTCATCGGCCGCGGTGGCCAAGGCGGCCCGTTGCGCTTGAACCGGGCGCCCCTTTTCAAAGTACAGCTGCCAGTGCTGGGATTGGTCGGCAGAGAATTCCGCTTGGCCGGCCAGGCGGGCAATCTTCGTATAGCCGAGCAGCCCGCTGAGCGTCAGGCCGAGCACCCCCAGCAGAATGACCGCGCCGCCGAAGCTGGGGCGGAGGGGCGGTGCCGGGCGCGCCCGCCGGGTGGCCGCCGGCAGTCCCGTGAGAAGGACCACAACCACGATGCCCACCGTGATGCTCCCAAGAAGCAGACTCCACCAGTGAAACAGATTGGTCGTGATCAGCAGGCCGACGATGCCCACGGGCACCAGCAGCCAGCGCGCCAGCGCCGCGAAACGCCCGGCGCGGGTCTGGGCGGCGCTGTCGAGCAGGTGGCGGACGCTGTGGTAGGCAGCGGCCAAGGCCAGCGCCGCCACCAGGACGCCGACGGAGATCCGCAGGGGGAGGGAGGCGGCGTGGGCCGGCCAGACGGCAAAGAGGGCGGCGTTGATCGGCCCCCAGGTCCAGACGACCGACAAGCCGGCATAGAGCACCACGAGAACGGCTGACCAGACCACGGTTTGCGCCGAAAAGAGTCGCAACCAGCCGCGCGCCCGGGGCGCCGCCACCACCCCGAGGGTGAGCACGACCGCGCTTGAAACAAGGAAACCGCCGCGATAGAGAGCGTAGAGAAGCGCCGAGCCATCCGGCGGGAACCGAGTCAGGATTTGCGGCAAGATCTGCGGGAAGGCCCGGCGAGCCTGCCAGTGGTAGAACTCAACATCGGTAAACACGGCCAGAAGCAGGCGCGGCGCCTCCAGGACCAAGAACGCGGCGGTCAGAAACGCCAGGTAGCCACCGGCGGTGGCCACTCCGAGAGTGCCGAGGAACTTCAAGAGGCGTCGCCCGCTCATCGTCCTTTTAGACGGCCGAAGGGGAGGGAAGGACGCTCAAGGTTTTTCAGGCCCCTCGTGCCGGTCCAACTTGTTGTCCCTACTCTTCAAGACTTTCATTTCGTCCCCGAGCCGATACTCTCAGCGCTTCTCTGAGACTCGATTCAGCTCAGTTGGTTGGAGCGCCACTAGCGGACGGCGGCGTCGGGCCGTTCTTCGCCCTTTGTCCATTCCCGCAGCTTCCGCATCAGCGCCACTGCCTCCGCGCCGGTGAGGGGATGGGGTCCGAGGAATTTTTGAAAATCCACCCCGGGAAAGCCCCTCCGGGTCAGGCGGCCGGGGAGTTGCTGGCGGATGATATCGGGCAGGTCGGTGTTGATTTCCTGCAGAACATCGAAGATGAGCTGGTGGACCACATCCTGGAAGGGATAGGTGCCGAGCAGCAACATTCCCCGCTCCCAGACCGTTCCCTGGGGCGTGCCGGTGCACATCGCCTGCAAGACTTGGAGTTCGGCGGCCAGGATATCTTCCCGGGGGATACCCTCGGGCATCGCGGGCCGGCTCCCCCTACATCATTTCTTCTACCAACGATTGGAAGAGCCCGGGTTCAAGGGACAGGGGCTGGCGGACCAGGGGACCCTGCTGGAAAACCGGCTCACTGTCCTCGTAGGTGGGTTGCTCGTCGCGGTAGAAGAGTCCCAGAGGAATGCGGTCGTCCCACTCGAAGGACTTTTCCAGCGCGACACGCACATTGGCGGGGTCGTACCCCGCTTCGTCCTCCAGCTTGTACACCCTCTTCTTGAACCAGGGATAGGTGTTGAGCTTGTTGTAGGTGACGCAGGGGCTGAAGACATCAATCAGCGCAAACCCTTTGTGCTGGATGCCGCCGGCAATCAGTTCGGCCATATGGTTGGGCTCGCCGGAGAAGCCCCGGGCGATGTAGGTGGCCCCAGAGACCAATGCCAGCGCGATGGGGTTGATGGGCAGCTCCACGTTGCCCCGGGGGGTGGACTTGGTGCGCATTTCTTTCATGGTGGTGGGGGAGGCCTGGCCGGTGGTGAGCCCGTAGATTTGGTTGTTCATCACCACGTAGGTGAGGTCGAGGTTGCGCCGCATGGCGTGGATGAAGTGGCCAATGCCGATGCCGTAGCCATCCCCGTCCCCCCCGGTAATGACCACCTTGAGGTCGGTGTTGGCCAACTTGATGCCCGAGGCTACCGCCACCGCCCGCCCGTGCAGGGAGTGGACACCGTAGGCGTGCACGTAGCCGGGGAGGTTCGAGGAACAGCCGATGCCGGAGACCACCACCAGGTCCTTGGGCGCCACCCGCGCCTTGCCGGCGGCCATCTTGACGGCTTTCAAAACCCCAAAGTCGCCGCAGCCCGGGCACCAGTCGGGATCGACCGGGCCGGCGTAGGTCTCGATCGGGAGTTCAACGATGGTCGCCATGCTCTTCTCCTAGGCAGTTGGCCGCCAGGAATAGGTGGAGCCGGTTTCGACTCCCACCCGCAACTCCCCCTGCTTTTCGCCGGAATCGCAATGCACAATCTCGATCCGCCACACCGGTTCCTTCGCTCCGTCGCCCTCAGCTTTTTCGATCCGTCCCGGGCGGACGTCTTCGCTCAGGTGGGTGCGGACATAGTGGTAGGCAATCTCCCGGGCTTCGGCCGGGGCAACGTCGAGCGAGCGGGGCTGGCCGGCGAGGATGGCCCGGACCTGCTCGGTGATGTAGCGCGGTTCGAAGGGCTCGCCGTCGTACTTCAGGATGCGGTCGTGGACGCTGTAACCGGTTTCGGCCCGCAGGAAGCGGGCGAATTGCCCAGTGGCATTGGCCTCGATGCAGACGGTGCGCTTCGCGGGTTGCAGAATCTCGCTGGCCTCGCGGCTGTGGAAGGGAAGGAGGTACTTGAAGTGCAGCTGGTTGGCGCGGATGCCCGCGCTCGCCAGTTGCTCCCGGGCTTCGCGAATCACCCCCCAGGTTGACCCCCAGCCGATCAGCGTCACGTCCGCCTGGGGGGGGCCTTCCAGGCGCGGTGCGGGAAGGTCGCGCAGGGCGAGGCTGAGCTTCTTCATCCGCTTTTCGGCGCCCTTGCGGCGCACGGCGGGGTTGGTGAACTCGTCGCTGATCAGAATGCCTTGCTCGTCGTGCTCATCGCTGGCGGCGACGTGAAGGGTGTTGGCGGTGCCGGGCAGCGCGCGCGGAGAGATGCCCGAGGGGGTGAAGGCGTAGCGCTTGTAGGGGCCGTTCCCCTCGCTCCACTCCCTCACCAGCTCGCCCCGCTCGATGGGAACCTTGGCCGGAAGGTCCTCGGGTTCAATCGTCTCCGGATGCTCGGAGAGCAGCAGGTCGGAGATGATGATCACCGGGAGCTGGTACTTTTCCGCCAGGTTGAATGCCTCCACGGTTGTGGGGAAGCAGTCGGTGGTGTCCACCGGGGCGATGATAACGCGGGGGAAGTCGCCTTGGGAGGCGCCAAAGACCTGGTTGAGGTCGCCCTGCTCGGTTTTGGTGGGGATGCCGGTGGAGGGCCCGCCCCGCTGCACTTCGATGATGACCAGGGGTACTTCGAACATCCCCGCCTGGCCGATGGCCTCGGTCATCAGCGCAAACCCGCCACCCGAGGTGGCGCACAGGGCGCGCGCCCCGGCAAAGCCCGCGCCGATGGCCATGTTCACCACCGCCAGCTCGTCCTCGCCCTGCTTGACCACCACCCCGCAGCGCTCGGCGTGCGCCGCCATCCAGTGCAGAATGGACGAGGCCGGGGTCATCGGATAGGCGGAATAAAACTTGCAGCCCGCGGCCACCGCCCCCAGCGCGAAGGCTTCGTTTCCGGTGACAAAGACTCGCCGCTTGCCGGAGAAATTCCACCGGCACCCGAGGGGCACAAAGTGCTCCCGGGCGTAATCGTAACCGGCGCGGGCCAGGCCGACGTTTTGGTCGACGACGGCTTTGCCCTTGTGGGCGAAAGTTTCGTTGAGCACCCCGGCGGCGGTCTCGAAGTCAAGTCCCAGGAAAAAAAGCAGGGCGCCGAGGGCCACCGTGTTTTGCATTACCGGCAGGATGCGGCCGAAGGGTTTCGTCAGCTCGCCCATCGGCAGGGGAATGGCAATCACATTCTCGCGCAGCGGGATGTTCAGGCGCAGTTTGTCGGCGTTGAAGAGAACCACGCCCCCGGGTTCCACCTCCGGGGCATGGCGCTCGATGGAGCCTTGGTTCAGGGCGATGAGGGCGTTCAGGTGGTCGCCATGCGAGGCGACCTTCTCCTGGGCGAGGCGCACGCGCAACCAGATGTGGCCCCCGCGAATGACCGATTGGTAGCTGTTGTACGCATAGAGGTAGAGGCCCAAGCGAGAGGCGGTTTTGGCCAGTGTATCGCCGGTCTTGTCCAAGCCGTCGCCGGCGGCGCCCCCGATACCAATGGTTAGGTCGGTCATCGCGGACTCTCCTGAATGGTCATCCCTTGTCGTCCAGGCGGGCTCTCGTGCCTGGGTCGAGGAGGAGACGCGTGAAGGGGGAAGCAGAGGCGGCGGTATCCCGCCTCACCGCGGCCCCCTCTGCCCTGAGGTCAACGTCCTGCCCCAAACATTCATTAGACAACCGCCGAGGGTAGGTGTCAAGTAAGTTCGATGCAGAAGCGGTTCAGGAGGCCGGGACTTTTTCTTGGACCATCGTGGCGATCGACTCATCCAGGCGGTGGCTAGCGCCCTTCCAACTCACTCCCCGGAACTGGACCCACAAGAAATATCAGCTGCCTACGGTCGGAACGGGACTCGGCTGAGAAATCAAACCCCTATCGAATCGCCCGCGTTGAGCTGGTACCGCACTAGTTGGGTTTGCGGGAGGAACCGCCGCTGGGGTCCAGGGTGACGCCGCGGCCGGGCGGGCGCTGGCCGTCGCCTTCTTCTTCCAGTCTGGCTACGGCTTCCTGGTAGGCCTCGTCGTATTCGTGCCAGCGCTCCAGGGTGGAGTCGACCCGCTCGGCGTGGCGCAGCAGGCGCTCGCCGGCTTCAACGGAGAAATCATCGAAGCTGCGCTTGAAGCGCCAGGCAGCGAGGATAAAGCGGATGAGCAAGGCGAGGGAAAAAAGCCCCAGAAGGATTAGAAGGATCTTGAACCACACGGGCATGCACGAGATTCTAGCCCAGCCCACCCCCAAGAGACAACCAAAATTGGCGCCGGGAAAAGGAAGACCCGCTCTTGGCCGGCGGGCGCCGTTCGCTGACAGAGACTTGTAGGCGCTAAGGGGGGCTGCTAGCATTGCGCTTCTGCGCAGAAGGAAGGGGTGCGGCCGTGGTCAACGGAGTTTTTAGCTTCCACGTCATGCGAGAAGCCTGTCTGGCGCGCCAAGCCGAAGGCTGGCGCCAATTTGTGAAAAGCTATACTCCGCTGGCGGGGCATCTGCTTCAACACTATTTCCCCAGGCTGGAACACCGGGCGCTGCTCGCGGAGATTTTCCGCCACGCGAAAATGAACACGGCCCAATTTTGGCAAGGATTTGCGGGGACGAGCGAAAAGGAATTTCTGCTCCACATCCGCCGTTTCGTTATGGAGGGCGCTCGGGCCGCACGCGGCGCGCGGCCGGAAACCCCGTTGACTCCGCAGGTCTTCTGGGCGGTGCTCCAGGAATTTCCTCTCCTGCAGCGGGAGCTGCTACTCCTCAGCTTCCACGGGTACACCCCGGAGGAGTTGCATCCGGTCCTGAAGTTCGAGCCCGAGACCACGCGGACGGTGACCGAGCAGGCACGGGGAAAACTGCGCGCCCAACTGGGGGCGGCGGTGGGGCCGGACTTTGAACGTCACGACCACGACGCTCTCTTCGCCGCCATCGAAGAGAGTCACGGAGAGAAATGTCTGCCCGACAAGACCTACGGACGCATTGTGGACGGCCAAATTAGCTGGCGGGATCGCGACGCGGCCGAGCAGCATATCGAAGGCTGTTTGCATTGCGTGAACCGCTTTGCCGAGTTCCGCGAAATCTTGTACTACCATCGCACCCTGCCGCCCCCGGAGGATTCGACCCTCGCCCCCATCGCGGTCGCCCTGGGGTTGCCGGTACAAGAACCGGCGCGCAGAAAGAAAAGGCCCTGGTGGCAGCGCCTTCTCGGCGGCTGAGAGCTTCCGGGAGCGCCGGCGAGAATATCAGCTCGGGCGGCAGGCGCCCCAGCCGCCTCCCGCCTTCTGGCGGCTCACCTGCGGCTGCTGACGTTTGGTGCGGTTCCGGCGCGGGAGTTGGAACCGGACGCGTTCGTGGGAAGGGCACTAGCAGGCATCGAGAGCGGCGCCCAGGTCGTCGATGATGTCGTGCCAGTCCTCCAGGCCCACCGAAACCCGAATTCCGCCGGGATGAATTCCGCTGGCCTCTTTTTCCTCCGGCGGCAGATTGAAGTGGGTCATGGAGTAGGGGTTCTCGACCAGCGTCTTGACCTGCCCCAGGCTCACCGCCAGCGTCATGGTGTAGGCGTGCTTGGCGATGTAGTCCACCACCCGGTCGGCGCAGTTCGAGGAGCCCCGGGCATCCTTGACGATAAAGTAGAGGAGGGTTCCGGGGGCGAATTTGCCCTCGTAGTTCACCATCTGCCGTTGCGCCAGCTCCCGCTGCGGAAAGCTCTCCAGCCCCGGATAAAACACCCCCTCCACCTTGGGGTGGGACTCCAGAAACTGCGCCACCTTCAGCGCCGTCTTTTGCTGGTTGGCCAGCCGCGCTCCCAGGGTGGGCAGCCCGTACACCAGGATGGGCCAGGCGTTCTTGGGCGAGAGCACGCCGCCGAAGTCTTTTCGGTAGGCCATCAGCAAGTTGTAGAAAGATTTGGCGCCAATCACCGCCCCGCCCATGTCGGTCCCGAAGCCCCCGATGTTTTTCGTCAGGCTCTGGGCGACCAGATCGGCCCCCAGGGTCAGCGGGCGCTGGCAGTAGGGGGTGGCGAAGGTGTTGTCCACGATGACGCGGATCTTTTGGCTTTCTTTGCGGTCGCGGTTGAGGGCGTCCACCTCCCGGCGCACCGCGGCAATGTCAATCAGTTCGAGGGAGGGATTGGTGGGGGTCTCGAAATAGACCACGCGGCTTTTCGGCGTGGCGCAGGCGCGCAGCGACTCCGGGGTTCGCAGGTCGCACCAGCGCGTACGGATGCCGTAGCGGGGCAGCCAACTGGTGAGCAGGCTGTAGGTGGAGCCGTAGAGTTGTTGGTGGGCGAGGATTTCTTCCCCGTTGGCCACGGTGGTGCCGAGCGCGGCGGCGATGGCTGCCATCCCGGTGGCGAAGCTGACGCAGACCTCCCCCTCCTCGGCCAGCGCCAGATTCTCTTCCAGCATCCCCCGGGTGGGCTCGTCCAGCCGGTCGTAGATGTAGATCGGTACTTTGCGTTCCAGGGGAACGTCTTCGGAGCCGAAGTCCAGGAAGCCCTCCACGCCCCGCTGTACGGAACTGAGGCGGAAGGTGGCGGAACTGGTGAGCGGGGGAATGACGTGGTGGTCATAGTCCCAGCGCTTGGTGGCAAAGCTCCCGTGAATCAGCCGCGAGCGCATACGGTAGTGGGGCTTGTGCGGCTTCTTGGGTACGGTGTGGCGCTTCGAAGCCTTGGGAGCTGTGGCGTGGCGCATCAGAAACCTCCGGGGTCGGGGCGGCACTCTGATTCTCCCCTGCGGCTCCGAGAAAAGCAAGCGGAGCGCCGCGCCGTGCTGGCGGGGGAGGGTTGAGCGCGGCGCCCTCATGGTGTAGAATAGAGTTGTTCTCTGCCCCTGTGCGACCCGCGCACATCTCAGGTCGCGCGCACTCTTACACGGTTCAACGATGCACACACGGGAGACGCTCCGACAACAAATCCGCGAAACCTTGCACAACCGCATGTTCGTGGTGGCGTCGAACCGCGAGCCTTACATCCACCAGCACCGCGGCCCCAACATCGCCTGCGTGCGCCCGGCCAGCGGCATGGCCGTGGCCCTCGACCCCGTGGTGCAGGCCAGCGGGGGGCTCTGGGTGGCTCACGGCTCCGGCAGCGCCGACGAGGAAGTCAGCGATCCCTACGGGCGCGTGCGCGTGCCCCCCGAAAAGCCTGCCTACACCCTGAAACGCATTTGGCTGAGCAAAGAGCAGGAGGAAAACTACTACTACGGCTTCGCCAACTCGGCCCTCTGGCCGCTGTGCCACCTCGCCTATCGCCGCCCTGTCTTCCACGAGGCCCACTGGCGCGCCTACCGCGAGGTGAACGAAATCTTTGCCGACGCCATCGCCGCCGAAGTCGGCAACCACAAAGCTTTCATCTTTGTGCAGGACTACCATCTTGCCTTGCTCCCCCGGCTGTTGAAGGACCGCATCCCCCAGGCGGTAGTGGCGCATTTCTGGCACATTCCCTGGCCGAACCCGGAGGTCTTCCGCATTTGCCCCTGGAAGCACGAGCTCCTGGCCGGCCTGCTGGGCAACGATATGCTCGGCTTCCACATTCGCTTCGACTGTCTGAACTTTATGGAAACCGTGGCCAGCGAGCTGGAAGCCCGCCCCGACCGGGAAACCACCGCCATCGTCTACCAGGGCCACACCACCAAGATTCGCGCTTTCCCGGTCAGCGTGGACTTCACCGCCATCGAAAAACTCGCCGCCAGCAAGGAGACCGTGGCACGTATGAGCGAGCTTCGCCAACGCTACCGCCTCCCCGCGGAGAACCTGGGCGTGGGGATCGACCGCCTGGACTACACCAAAGGCATTCCCGAGCGCATCGTCGCCATCGACCGCTTCCTGGAGCGCTACCCCGACTACCGGGAGCGCTTTACCTTCCTGCAGGTGTCTCCCCCCAGCCGCATTCACGTGCAGGAATACCGCGCCCTCTCCGATGAGGTGGACCGTCTGGTGGACCAGGTCAACTGGCGGCACCGCAGTGGCGGCTGGGTGCCCATCGTCTACGTCAAGGATCACCTCGAACAGCCCCTCCTCTATGCCCTCTACCGCATGGCGCGTTTCTGCATCGTCAGCTCCCTGCACGACGGCATGAACCTGGTCGCCAAAGAGTTTGTCGCTGCCAATGTGGGGGAAAGCGGCGTGCTCCTGCTCAGCCAGTTCACCGGCTCTGCCCGCCAGCTCCACGACGCTCTCATCATCAACCCCTACGCCGCCGACGAAGTGGCCGAGCAGATTCACGCCGCCCTGGAGATGGAGTCCGCCGAAGTGCGCTGGCGAATGCGCCGGCTGCGCGAGTCGGTGCGGGACCACAACATCTATCAGTGGGCCACCCACGTGGCCAGAAGGCTGGGGCGGCTGGCGTGAGGCCCGCACTGCTGGGGGGAAGGGCGTGGACGCCCTGGGCGCGCCGCTTGCGGCAGACCCGGGCTATCGCTCTGTTCAGCGATTTTGACGGCACCCTGACTCCCATCGTCTCCCGCCCGGGCCGCGCCCGCTTGCCGGCCTCCACGCGGGATCTTCTCCGTCGGCTGGCGCGCCAGCCGGGCGTCTTGGTGGGCATCGTCAGTGGCCGCCCGGTGGCCGAATTGCGCCGCGTGGTGCGCCTGCCGGGACTGGCTTATGTCGGGATTCACGGCATCGAGATTGCCTGGCCGGGCCAGCGTGTCCACTCCAGCGCCCGCGCTGCCGACCGGGCCCGCGTCGATCAGGCCCGGCGTCAACTGGAGAACACTCTGGCGGACATTCGCGGCGTCTGGGTGGAACGCAAGACGGCCAGCGTCGCCGTTCATTTCCGTAAAGCCCCGGCCGCGGCCCAACCTCGAATCGAAAGGGAAGTGCAGGGCATCGCCCGGCGTTTCGCGGGTCAGCTCGGGCTGCAACGAGGAAAAAAGGTGCTGGAGCTGCTCCCCGCCATTGGTGCCAGCAAGGCCAGCGGGGTTTTCACCCTTCTGGAGAAGTTGCCGCGCTGGTTGGGTAGCGCCCCGCTGCCCATCTATCTCGGCGACGACCTCACGGACGAGACTGTCTTTCGCCGCCTGGGCGGCCGCGGACTCAGCATTCTGGTGGGCCGCCCGCATTCCGCCGAAGGTGCGCACCGCCACCCCTCCGCGGCTCGCTACTTCCTTGCCGACCCCGCCGCGGTGCGCAAGTTCCTCCGCGAGCTTCTCGCCCTGCGCAGCGCAGCCCGGTGAGTTGACCCCTCCGGCGTCGAGCGCGAAGAGATAGTCTTGTTTTGCGCTTGACTCCGCCGGTGGACAGAGGTATGGTAGGCGTGCCTGCGGAGGGGAGACTCACCAGCTCGGCAAGCTCCATCAGATCTGACAGTTTCTCGGGCTTCCGCTCGGGAAGTGCGCGACACCGTTCGGATCGCAAAGCGGAGCAGCCAATCATCTGCATTTGCTTAGACAGGAGGGATTCTCGCGGGTAAATCGTCCCAGAAAGGAGACCCAGAGATGAAAGTAATCGAAAAACTACGTTCGAGGCGTGGGCGCTTCTTCCTCATCACCCTGGCGGTTTTGGTAGTGATGGGAGCGGTCGCGGGGAGTGGGCTATTCACGGCCAAGGCGCACCGATCGACAGTTGAGATCCAGTTCCTAGCGATTTCTGACTGGCACGCCCAGCTCGATCCCCTCTTCGTTTTCGGGGAGGGCACTTTCGGAGGTGCCGCCGAGCTCTCGGCCTACTGGATGGCCGACCGAGCGGCTAATCCCAACACCCTGACGCTGACGGCGGGCGATGCCTTTGGCGCTTCGCCGCCGCTCTCGAGCTTCTTCGACGAGATGCCCGCCGTGCTGGCCATGAATCTGATGGGTTTCGACGTCGATACGTTCGGCAACCACAACTTCGACCGTGGGATCGTGCCCCTGCAGCAGCTAATTGATCAGGCAGATTTTCAGTACGTCTCGGCCAATCTGAAGAACCTCGAGGACAATCTGGAGGACGTGGAGCCGTTCGAGATCTTCGAGGTCAGCGGGGTAAAAGTGGCGGTCATTGGCATCACCAACCCCGAGGCTCCCACGCTGGTGTTTCCGGGGAGTTTCGGCACCATCGAGGTCACCGACCCGGTGAAGGCGGCCAAGGAGGCCCGGGAGGCGGCCAAGGAGGAGGGGGCCGACGTCTTCGTGGCGATTACCCACCTGGGCGTCACCGGCTTCGATGCGGAGGGCAACCCGGTTGGTCCGCTCATCGACTTCGCCAACGAAGTAGACAGCGAGTTCGATGTCATCTTCGGCGACCACACTGACGTGAAGTTCGGCGGCTTTATCGAGGACACCCTGGTGGTGGAGAACCGCAGCAAGGGACGCACGTACGCAAGGGTGAAGCTGACGCTCGAAGTCGAGGAAGAAGAGGAGGAGGACGAAGGCGAAGAGGAGAACGAGGGCGAAGAGGAGAACGGGAAGGAGTTCGAGGTGATCGACCGCTCGGTCGAGTTCGTGGATCCGTTCAGTGACGCCGTGACGCCCGACCCGGCGATCGTCGCGCTGCTCGCTCCGCTGCGCGCTGAGCTCGATGTCCTGCTCAGCGGGGTCATCGGCAACTCCACCGTCGTCATCCCCCGCGCCGACTCCTGCGGGACCGGCAACGGACGGACCTGCGAGTCGCTGGTCGGCGACGTCACCACCGACGCGATGCGGACCACCTATGGCACTGACTTCGCCATCACCAACTCGGGTGGTTTGCGGGCCGACCTGACTTGTCCGACGATCGACATCCCGACCGACTTCTGCCCGGCCTTCACCCCGCCACCGTTCCCGATCACGAGCGGCCAGGTCCTGACGGTGCTCCCGTTCGGCAACGTGGTCGTCACCCTCGGAGTGAACGGGGCCGAGCTCAAGACCATGCTCGAAAATGGCGTGTCGAGGATGCCGGGCATCAGCGGGCGCTTCGCCCAAGTCTCAGGCTTGTGTTTCACCTACGACATCGACGCACCTGTAGGCAGCCGGGTCACGGGGGCGGTCCGCCAGGCGGCGGACGGCAGTTGCACCGGGGCCACGGTCGATTTGACCACAGCGTCAGCCTACACACTCGCCGAGAACGACTTCATGGTGAACGGCGGCGACGGCTACCCAGACTTCTCCAGCAGGGCAGTCACCCGGGACCTTATGGACAAGGTGGTTGCAGACTTCATCTCGGCGAACTCGCCGATCAGCCCGACGATCCAGGGTCGGATCACGTGCACCGGGAGCGTCTGCCCCGTCACCATCCCGTAAACCACAATCCGATCAACGAGCGTGGCTGGTGCCCGGCTTCCGGACACCAGCTACGCTCCGTGCGACAGCTCCAGCTTGCTCTTCACAGCTCTCTTCCTGTGTCTGCGGGGAGCGGAGAGCAGGTCGCCGAACCAGCCTCGACTTCTCTATCGGCCAACGTCCGGCGAGTTGAAGCTGGCGAGGGCTTCGGCCTCGTTGGGGTAGATTTCAAAGGCGGAGAGCAGCCGGGCGATGGACAAGGTATTGACTAGGATTCGGCTGGGGTTGACCAGCTTCAACTGGCCGCCCTGTTTCGCGGTGAAGAGGACCGCTTCGACCAGCAGGCCGATGCCGGAACTGTCGACCTGGCTGACCTCGCCCAGGTTCAGAAGGATTTTATTCTTGTTCGCGGCCAGCAATTGCATCACCTGCTCGCGCAGGCTGCTGCATTCCTCGCCCAAGACAATTTTCCCGCTCAAATCGAGCACGGCGACCTCTTGCACTTCTCTTGCCTGGATGTTCAGCTTCACGGGTACACTTCCTGGGGTGCTTGGCCGTCGGCCAATCCTGCCCTCCGGGTTGGAGGGTTGTCAAGCGGTCACCGCGGCTGCCAAAGGAGCGGCGCCGGGAAATCCCCGGCAGATTGGGGCTCGCCGGGCCGAGGCGCGGGATTGTATTCTTGAGCGGTGACAATGGCGGGGGCGGCGGGCCGCACCTCGAGGAGGCCGAACGAATGCCTGCAAAAGAGAACATCTCCGCGGCGTTTCCTTTCAAGGCTAACTATGTCCAGGTTCACGGCTCCAAAATGCATTACGTGGACGAAGGCTCGGGTGACCCCATCCTCTTCCTCCACGGGAATCCCACCTCCTCCTACCTGTGGCGCAATATCATTCCCTACCTGACCTTCAAGGCACGCTGCCTCGCGCCCGATCTGATCGGCATGGGCAAGTCCGATAAACCGGCCTTGGAGTACCGGTTTTTTGACCACGTGAAGTACATCGAAGGCTTCATCAACAAACTGGAGCTGAAGAACCTGACCCTGGTGGTGCATGACTGGGGCTCGGCGCTCGGCTTCCATTACGCGGCCCGGCACCAGGACCACATCAAGGCCATGGCGTTCATGGAAGCGATTCTTCTGCCCGCGCCCGGGTGGGAGGTGTTTCCCGAGAACTTCACCGGCATCTTTCAAGCCTTCCGCACACCCGAGGTGGGTTGGGACCTGATTGTGAACAAGAATATGTTCGTCGAGCGAATCCTTCCCGCCGCCGTAGTGCGGGGACTCACCGACGAGGAGATGAACCACTACCGGGAGCCGTTCAAGCAACCGGAGAGCCGCAAGCCGCTCTGGCGCTGGCCCAACGAGATTCCCATTGCGGGGGAGCCGGCCGATGTGGTGACGGCGGTGGCCGCCTACAGCGACAAGCTTCGGCAATCGGAATGGCCGAAGCTGCTTTTTCACGCCAGCCCCGGGGCCATCCTGCGCGCGGCGATGGTGGAATGGTGCCGAGCGAACTTGAAGAACCTGAAGACGGTGGATGTGGGCGAGGGCATCCACTTCCTGCAAGAGGATCATCCCCATCGTATCGGCGCGGAGCTGGCCTCCTGGTACGACAGCCTCGGGTAAAGCAGGGCAACGGGGAAGCTCCTCGCCGCGCCGCCGTCGGGGTCGCGCGCGTATTCGGCGCAGGCTATATTTTTTCCGGGAACAGCCCGCAGCTATCACCCCGACGCCGACCCAAGGCCAAGAGATTTGGCATCGCCCGACGGCTGGACACTGGGGTAAACTTCAACGGACCACTTGGGTCAACTGAGCCACGACATGAGCACACCGGAACGGCGGACGACCCCGCGCTACCGTGTGGGTCCCAAAAGTTTTGCCTACTATGCTCTGGGCTGTGGAGCGATCCGGGACATCGGTCTGGAAGGTGTGTTTATAGAAGATCGGCTCAGCTCAGTTTCGGAAGGAACGCAAATTGAGATTGAACTTCGTCTGGGTGAGGAATCGGTTTCGCTGCGCGGAGTTGTGCGACGTTCCTACCCCAAGATGGGTTTCGCGGTTCAATTCCTGGACGTTCCCGCCGATACCAAGCAGCGACTCCAGAAATACTTCCGCACTCATTTCGGGCCGCCGGCCCCAGCCGATAGCAAACCCTAGATTTAATTTCACCCAGTCTCAGCGAGAAAAGCGTAGAGAAGGCGAACGCCTCCTCGACGCTGACTCTAGCCGATGGTCGGGTAGCGTCCTTCGACGCCGCCGGCCGAGCGGGCCCGCCGCTCGGCTCGCTCCGGACACCATGCCGACGGAGTCGCGATGGTGCCGGGGGACGGAGTCGAACCGCCCACGCCAGCCTTTTCAGGGCTGCGCTCTACCGCTGAGCTACCCCGGCACCGGAGCAGGAATCGATTCTAGGAACGCTTCGGCGAAGTGTCAAGCTGGCGCGCCGCGCTCTCCTGAGCGCCGGCGAGGAACAACGGCGGGGACTAGACTTTCAGGAAATCCTTCTTCTTGATGACCTCGCGAGGTCTCGAGCCCTCGGGCGGGCCCACGATCCCTTCCTGCTCCATCATATCAATTAGGCGCGCGGCGCGGCCGTAGCCGATGCGCAGGCGCCGCTGCAGGGTGGAGGTGGAGGCTTTGCCCAGCTCGCAGACGATGCGCACGGCGTCTTCGTAGAGCTCGTCATCCACTTCCAACCGCTCGTCCTCCCGCCTGGTGGAATCGCTCTCCTTGGGGAAGCGGAGGAACTCTTCGCGGTAGTGCGGCTTGCCCTGGGCGCGCCAGAAGTCGCACACGTGCACGATCTCGCTTTCCGTCACCAGCGGCCCGTGCAGGCGATGCAGGCGCGCCGAGCCCGCCGGCAAATAGAGCATGTCGCCGTTGCCCAGCAGGGCTTCGGCGCCGTTGGCGTCAAGAATGGTGCGCGAGTCCACTTTGGTCGCCACCCGGAAGGAGATGCGGGCGGGGAAGTTGGCCTTGATCAGGCCGGTGATCACGTCTACGGAGGGGCGCTGGGTGGCGAGAATCAGATGAATGCCGACCGCGCGGGCCATCTGCGCCACGCGGGTGATTGACTCTTCCACGTTGGGCGTGTCGATGAGCATCAGGTCGGCCAGCTCGTCAATCACGATCACGATGTAGGGCAACGGCCCGGCGGGCGCGCCGCTGGCGTCCAGGGCTGCGGGAGTGTCCTGGTCGGTGAACAGGCGGTTGTACTGCTCTAGGTTGCGCACTCCGTTTTCCGCCAGCAGCTTCAGCCGCCGGTCCATCTCCCGAGTAGCATTGCGCAGCGCGTTTGCGGCCAGTTTGGGATCGGTGACAATCGGGGTGAACAGGTGCGGGATGCCCTCGTAGAGCCCCAGCTCCAGCCGCTTGGGGTCGACGAGGATGAATTTCACCTCCTCGGGCTGGCTCTTATAGAGCATGGAGACGAGCATCGAGTTGATGGCCACGCTCTTGCCCGAGCCGGTCGAGCCCGCGATCAGCAGGTGGGGCATCTGGGGCAGCTCCGCGATGCGCACCCGCCCGGCCAAGTCCTTCCCCAGCGACACGGTCAGCTTCGAGCTGGACGCGGCAAACTCCTGCGACTCGATGATCTCCCGGAGCACGATTATTTCTCGGTGAAAGTTCGGCACCTCAATGCCCACCGTGGACTTGCCCGGGATGCGCTCAATCAGAATCGACTCCGCCCGCAATCCCAGGCAGAGGTCTTCCGCCAGGTTGGTGATCCGGCTCAGCTTCACCCCGGCTTCCGGGCGGAATTCGAACGTGGTCACCACCGGCCCCGGGTTGATCTGCGTCACCTGCCCGCGGACGTCGAACTCATCCAGCTTCTTCACCAGGATCTCGGCCCGCTGTTGGAGTTCCGACTCATCCGGCATGCCCATGTGCTCGGGCGCGCGCAACAAGGCGGGCGCAGGCAGCCGGTAACCCGGGCGCGCCACCGGTACCGGCTTGGCGGTGCGCTCCCGGGGCTCGATTTCCTCTGCCTCCTCCTCCGGCTCCTCCCAGTCGTCTTCCGGCACCGCGTAAATCCGCGGCCGGGCGGGCTCGCCCGCAGGGGTGGCGGGCAGCTCCGCCGGGGCGCTGATGTCTACCGCTTGCGGCTTGCCGATGGGCCGGGCCGGTATGATCCGCGGCTCAACCACCGCCCGCGCCCCCTCCGGGCTCTGGGCGCGTCGCCGCCAGGGCCGGGGCAGGCGCTCGGCCAGCGGCCCCACGAATTCGAACCGCTGCCGCAGCCAGGTGGTGCTGTGCGAGAAAGAGAACGGTGTGGCCAGGTAAGCGCCCACGATCAGACCGCTGACGGCGACGATGAAGGCTCCGGGGACGTTCCACACCTGCGTCAGACCCAGCGCCAGCAGCACCCCCAGCAAGCCGCCGGCGGGCATCAGACCATACACGCTGGGAATCCCGGGGACCAACCCCAGCAGAGAAGTCAGGGAGAGCAGCAGCAGCAACGCTCCCACCGCCTTGGCCGCAGGCGACTCCGGCGGCCGGCTGCGGAACCATTGCCCGGCGAGCGCCACTAAGAGCACCGGAAGCAGAAAGGCCACATACCCCAGCGACTGCAAGAGCACGTCAGCCAGATAGCCACCCACTACCCCGACCCAGTTTTGGGCCGCCGGCGACTGCGCCGGGCCCACCGTGTTGAGAGAGGGATCGAGCGGTGAGTAACTCACCAGGCTCAGCCCCACCAGCAGCGCCGCCACCAGCCACAGGAAGCCGATGAGTTCGTTCAACCGCTTGTTGCCGCCAGGCTTCAGAATGTTCATTTCTCCTCTCCCGCACCGGGTGAAAAAATAATCGGGGTGCAGTTTCCTCAACTACACCCCGACTGAAACGTTTCTGCGCCCCCGCCCCGAACCCCGACACGTCGGGATGGGGCAGATGCGCTCGTGCTGCTATGCGGACGAGCGGAGGAACTCGACCCCGAGGATTATAACCCCCAGCACCAACCGGTACGCAACAAATATTTTCAGCGTGCGCACCTGGAGATAGCGGAGCAGTAAGGCGATGGCGGCGTAGCCCACCACCGCCGAGACCGCGAAGCCCGCGGCAAAGTCCACCGCCGAGCTCCCCGCCGGAAAACCCTGCTGCCACACTTCCAGGGCCTTCTTTAGCGTGGCCCCGCCGATGATGGGCGTGGCCAGCAGAAATGAAAACCGCGCCGCCGACTCCCGGGTCAGGTTGCGGAACAGCCCCGCGGCAATCGTGATGCCGGCGCGTGAGGTCCCCGGGACGATCGCCACCGCCTGCGCCAGCCCGATTACCAGCCCGTCTTTGAATCCGATGCTCCCCCCCTTGCGCACCAGCCGGCCGCGCCGGTCAGCCACCCCCATCAACAAGGCGACCCCGATCAACATCCCGGCTATAAGCACTGGGCTGCGAAACACGGTCTCCGCAGAGCTTTCCAAAAAGTAGCCCACGAACGCTGCCGGCAGGGTCGCCACCACCAATACTTGCAGGAGGCGAGCATTGAGTTGCGCCTGGCGGGATAGCGCCGGGGGTTTCGGAAAGGACATTGCCAATGCGGGCTCGGTCTTGCGTGACCAAACAGCAGTCGCCAGGCGGCGAAAGGCGTCGGTGAACAGCGCCCACCAGTCGCGGGCAAAGTAGGCGATCACGGCCACCAGCGTGCCCGCGTGCAGCGCCACATCGTAGGTCAGCCCCGGGTCTTGCCAGCCGGCGAGCCAGGGCACCAGGATGAGGTGGGCGGTGGAACTGATGGGCAGAAACTCGGTCAGCCCTTGCACGACCGCCAGCACGATGGCTTCGAGGAGTGTCACTAAAGAAGCGTGCTCCTTTGCCACATTCTAGTTGTCATCCCGAGCACAGCGACGGATCTGCTTTTCATAAGCCAGGACGTTGTCATGCTTAAGTTCGTTTGCTCGGGGCGAGCTCTTTCTCCATCCGATAGGCGCTCTCGCGGCCGAGGTAATAACCCGGCAGCACCCCGAGCACTTCGTAGCCCGCCTGTCGCCAGAAAGCCACTGCTGCGTGGTTCTCCACCGCTGTCTCCAGTTGCACCCGGCGGACTCCCTGCACCTGCAGCCACCCTTCCGCGGTCTCCAGCAGCCGGCGGCCGATTCGCCGTCGGCGTCGGTCTGGGCGGACGTCGAGCGTGATCACGTAGCCCCTCTCGCGCCGCACCTGGCGCACAATCACGAAGCCCACCAGTTCTGGTTTCCCCGGGGCCCGCTCGCCCTCCTCTTCAGCCACCCAGGCGCGAGCCCCGGGCACGCCCAAAAACTCCCGCAGCGCATACCGGGAGTAGGCAATGCCCGGCGGGTAGCAGGCTTGGTCGAGGCAATAGGCGGCTTCAAAGTCTTCGGGTTGGAACGCCCGCACGCCCACCAGCTTCAACCGAGCGCAAAGCGCGCGATGCTATCACAGCGGTTCCGAGGGAACAACCAACCGCCGGGCCCGCGAAAGGAATCGATGGAGTTGCGCAAACTCTTCGAGCGAGAGTTCTTCGGCGCGGCTGCGGGGGCTCAGCCCGGCCGCGGCTAGCGCTGCTTTCACCTGCACAGACTGATAGGGGGGGTGGAGGTTGTTCAGGAGTGTCTTGCGCTTTTGCCGGAAGCAACTCTGCACGAAGCGAAGAAAAGCGTCCGCTTCCTCGACGCCCAGCGTGGCCTGCGCCCCGGGCGGCACCAGCCGTACCAGCGCCGACTCCACTTGCGGGGGCGGCCGGAAGGCGCCCCGGGGAATGGGTTGCAGTATCTCTGGCTTGGTGTGGAACTGGGTGAGCACGGAAAGGTAGCCGTAGTCGCGGCGCCTCGGGCGGGCCGCCAGCCGCTCGGCCACTTCCCGCTGCACCACTACGTGGATGTCGGTGATGGCTTCCGCCGCTCGAAACAAATGCCGGAGGATGGGCGAGGTAATGTAGTAGGGCAGGTTGCCGTAGACGCGCCAGCGCGCGCAGTTGAGTTCCCGGCAAAGCCCCCCGAGCGATATCTCCAGGATGTTGCCTTCGATCACCCGCGCCCGGGAAAACCCGCCCAAGCGTTGCCGCAGCGTTTCCGCCAGCTTCGGGTCCGGTTCCACGGCGGCCACGCAGCCGCTCGCCTCGGCCAGCAGCAGCGTCATCTCGCCGTGTCCGGCGCCGATCTCGAGCCAGCAATCCGTCGGTTGACAGTTGAGCCAGCCGAGGATCTGCCCGCGAATCCCGGGAGCCACCAGAAAATGTTGTCCGCGGGGCGGGCGCCGCCGGCGCCGCCGTGCTCGGGAACGGCTCCGTCGCTTGGCAGCCATGGTGGCGCCCATTCTAGCACCGGAGTTGTGGCACGGCTCCTGCCCCTGCCGGTCCCAGCGCGCAGACAAGAGTATCTGCGCCGCCAAAGACTGCATAGAAGGAATCAACCGGGTGGGGCAGGCATTCTTGCCCGCCCGGTGTTTTCCGCAGCCCTTTGCTTGACGCTTCGCCTGGCACTGGCTAGAATTTGTTCGAGGCGTCCTTCTGGGGCCAGCAGTGCCAAGCGGGTGAAGGGAAGATGAAAGCGGAGCTTCTCGGAGGACGAAAAGGCGAGGTACTGGCGGCCATCGTGCACGCCCACATCGTCACGGGGTCGCCGGTGTCTTCCTCCACCGTTGCCCGCAAGCACAAGGGTCCCATCTCTTCCGCTACCGTGCGCCACGAAATGGCCAGCCTGGAGGAGTCGGGCTATTTGCATCAACCGCACACCTCTGCCGGGCGCGTTCCCACCGCCAAGGCCTACGAGTTCTATGCCCAGGAGGTGGCCGCCAGGGCTCGCTTGCGCCCGGCTGACCAGAAATGGATCAACCACAACCTGGCGAGGAAGGGTGCCGATGCGGAGCAGCTCCTGACGCGCGCCCCGCACGTCCTCTCGGAGCTCTGCCACGCGGTGGGGTTGGCGCTGGCCCCACCGCTGACCGGCACCGCGCTCGAGCAAGTGCGCTTCGTTCGTCTGGATGATCAGCGAATCCTGGCCGTGGTGGTCACCCGCACCGGCCGGGTGCGCGACAAGCTGGTGCGCACTCGGGAGTCCTTCCGAACCGACGAGCTGGAGCGGATGAGCACCTACCTGAACCAGCACTTCCGCGGCTGGACACTGGAGGCGATTCGCACCGAAATCGAGCGCCGGGTGGCGGCCGAGCGCAGCCAGTCTTTCCGCCAGGCGCTGGCTTTGGGCCGGGAGAGTTTCGACCCCGATGACGCCCCCGGCGCCCTGCATCTGGAAGGGATGGCCCACTTGATTGAGCAAGCGGAAGCGGTCAGCCCGAATGAGTTCCGCGAACTCTTGCAGGCGCTGGAAGAAAAAGAGCGTCTGGCGCAGTTGCTGAGCGATTGCTTGGAAAGTCCCGACCAGCCCATTCGCATCGTGATTGGCCTGGAGCGGCTCTCCCCGGCAATGAAGGATTTTGCCCTCATCAGCGCTCGCTACGGCCGTGGCCGGCGGGTGTTTGGCTCGCTGGGGCTCTTGGGCCGCACCCGCATGGACTACGCCCGCGCCATCACCGCCGTCAGCTACACGGCCGCGTTGTTCGATCGGCTGCTGACGGAGAACTAATGCCGGTCCAGCTTTCGGTGCCCCGATGACACGACTTTCACATGGGCTCACGGCCAATCGCTTCAAGATTTCTTCACGGTTTGATTCAATGCAGCTGATTCGAACGATACTCCTGCCCGGCGCTCTGGCGCCACGTCGGTGATGAAAGAACGCGACCCCCAACCCCCGGAGATCGAAAACTCCCCGCAGACTCCGCCGGCCAGCGAATCCCTTTCCCGGGAGGAGCAGCTCGCTAAGCTCGAAGAGGAGAAACGGATTCTCATCGAGCAGCTCAAGAAGCTCGAAGCCGAGAAGCAAGCTCAGTTTGAGCAGCTTGTCCGTCGTCAGGCGGACTTTGAAAACTTTCGCAAGCGCCTGGAGCGCCAGCAGCAGGAGTTTCGCCAGTCAGCGGAAGCGGACTTGGTGGCGGCGCTGCTCCCCGTACTGGACGCATTTGAACGGACGCTCGCCGCGCCGGCGAGCACCGGGGAGGAGGACTACCGCAAGGGCGTCGAACTCATCTACAAGCAGCTCTTCGACCTCCTCCACCGCGCCGGTTTGAGGCGGGTCGAGGCCCTCGGCAAGCCCTTCGACCCTTTCCTCCACGACGCGGTCGAGCGGGTGGAAAGCCCGGAGCACGACGACCAGCAGGTGGTGGCTGAACTCCAACGCGGCTACCTCTTCCAGCAACGGTTGTTGCGGCCGGCGCTGGTGCGGGTGGCGGTGCGGCCCCGGGAGTCGGAGGCGCCGGAAAAGGTGAACTGAGCCACCATGCCTCGCGTCAATCAAAAGCGCGATTACTACGAAGTGCTCGGCGTCGGGCGCAACTCCTCCGACGACGAGATCAAAAAGGCCTATCGCCGCGCTGCCCTGGAGTGGCACCCGGACCGGAACCCGCATCGGAAGGAGCAAGCCGAGGAGCGCTTCAAGGAGGTGACGGAAGCCTACAGCGTTCTGGTCGACCCCCAGAAACGCGCCGCCTACGACCGCTACGGCCACGCCGGACTCGGCGGCCAGCCCTTCACCGGTTTTGACGAGTCCATCTTTGCCGACTTCGCGGATATCTTCGGCGACTTCTTCGGCTTTGAAGACCTCTTCGGTTTCGGCGGGACGCGGCGACGCACCCGCCCCCGCCGCGGCCGCGACCTCCGCTATGACCTCGAACTCAGCTTCGAGGAGGCGGTCCGGGGCGTCGAAACCAAGATCAAGATTGCCCGCCGGGAGGCTTGTTCGCCGTGTGGCGGCGCCGGTACCCGCACAGGTCTATCTACATGCACCGCCTGCCACGGCCGCGGCCAGCTCCGCTATCAGCAAGGTTTTTTTACGGTCTCCCGCACCTGCTCGCAGTGCCAGGGCACCGGCCAAATTATTCGCGACCCTTGCCCCGAATGCCACGGTGAGGGTCAGGTCTCCCGGCAACGCATGCTCGAAATTCGGATTCCCGCCGGGGTGGACAACGGGACGCGCTTGCGGATTGCCGGGGAAGGCGAAGCCGGCAGTCACGGCGGCCCGCCGGGTGACCTCTACGTGGTGCTCCAAGTCCAGGAACACCCCTTCTTCGAGCGCCGCGAGTCGAACCTCTACTGCTTGATTCCGATTTCCTTCCCGCAGGCGGCCCTGGGCGCCGACCTCCGGGTTCCCGCCCTGGACGGCCACCAGAACGTGAAAGTGCCCCCCGGCACGCAGAGCGGGACGATTTTTCGTCTGCGGGGCAAGGGCTTGCCCAACCTGAACGGTGGCGGGCGCGGCGACCTCTTCGTGGAAGTTCGCGTGGCCATCCCCAAGAAGCTCACCCGTGAGCAGAAGGTACTGATCGAACAGCTCGGCCAGACGCTGCCGGCGGAAAACCGCCCCGCCGACAAGGCCAGCCTGTTCGACCGCGTCAAGGACATCTTCGGCTGACACTGCCCGGTGAGCGCTCGGATCAACGCTTGCCTCTTGCCGCCCGGTCGAGCATAATACGCCCCGGTTCGTGGGGTTCACACCATGCGCATGCTCTTGCCGATTTTGTTGCTGCTCAGCCTCCCGCTGGCCGCGCCTGCTCAGCAGCGACCTCTCACCACCGAGGAAGCCGAAACCGTTCCAGCCGGCGAAACACTGGTTCAGTTCGGCTTTGAGTATTTGCAAGACGTGCGCTTCCCGCTCTCCGGCTTGGAGGGCGACCTGAGTCGCGTCGGCGTGCTTGACGTTCGTATGGGTATCAGCCGCGCCGCCGAAATCGAGATTCAGGGAACCATTCGCAACTTTCTCTCCGTGAGCGAGCAGGGCGCCGCCTTCGTCGCCTTGGCCCCCGGCCAGCGTCCCGCTCTCAGTCTCAGCCGCGGAGCGACTTCCACCTCCGACTTCGGGGATTTCACCCTGGCGGCGAAGTTCCGCCTGCGGGCGGAAACCGAGCGTCACCCAGCCATCGGCCTCCGCTTCGGCTTCGAGATGCCCAACTCGGATGAAGCCCGCGGCATCGGCCTCAACACCACCAACATTTTTGCCACTCTTCTGGCGCAGAAGCATTTCGGCAAGCTGAACCTCTTCGGCAACCTGGGCTTGGGGATCTTCGAGGCCCCGGCCGGCTCGTTCTCCCAGAACGACCTCATCCTGTATGGGCTGGGTGCCGTCTATCCCGTGCACGCGCGGGTGAACTTGGTGGGGGAAGTAGCGGGCCGGCAAAGCACCCGCAGCACGCCGGTCTCGAGCGCTCTAGTGGGAACCGGCAGCCGCTCGCAAGCCCGGCTGGGAGTGCAGGTTTTTGCCGGGGGCTTTCGCTGGGACTTTGCCGGGATTGCCGGCCTCACCAAAAACGACGCCAACACCGGATTCGCCTTCGGCGTCAGCAAAAGCCTGCGCCTCTGGTCCGCCTCCGGAACCACGCGCTAGTCCCCCTGTTAACGACCTCGGCCGCACGGAATCTACGAGATGGTCCCCCTGGGCAGCCCGCCCCGGCTCGCGCCGGCGGGCCGGGGAAGCCCGTGGGCTGACCGCCGACGCCGTCTTGCCCCTTCTGTTCAGCCCAGCGGTTTCCGCCGCTGGGCGCGGCACCACGAGTTGGAACCGCACTAACCCGCCGCCCACAGCCGCCCAATCGTCCAGAGGATTTTGGCTCCGGCGCGGATCGCGCCCCTGAGGGTTCCGGAAATCTTCGACCGGCCGATGCGCACCCGATAGGAGACCGGCACTTCCCGCACCCGCAGCCCGCGCCGCAGCGCCTTCACTTGCATCTCGACCGTCCAGCCAAAGTCGGGGTCGCGCAGGGCGAGTTCTTCCAGGCGGGAGCGGCGGATGGCACGAAACGGACCCAGATCCGTGTAGCGAAACCCGTAGAGCAGTCGGATGAGCGCCACCGCCAGGCGGTTCCCCCAGCGCTGCTGCCAGCCGAGCGAGCGGGCTTCGGCGTGCCCCCGCACCCGCGAGCCGATGACCAGGTCTGCCTCGCCGTGCACGATCGGCTCGATGAGCTCGACGGCTTCGGCGGGCAGGTCGCTGCCGTCCGCGTCCATGAACACAACGATCTCGATCCCCGGGTCGAGCGCCGCCAGTCCGGCGAGGCAGGCGCGCCCGTAGCCGTGCCGGGGCTCCTCGACCACCTGGGCTCCTGCCGCCCGCGCCACCCGCGCGGTCCCGTCCGTGCTGCCGTTGTCCACCACCACAATCTGGGCAAACAGTCCGCGCGGCAGCGCTTCCAATACATTGGCGAGTGCCAGCTCCTCGTTCAGAGCCGGTATGATTAGGGCTACCGGCGCGGTGGAGGACGGCCGGGCGGGAACCAGGTTGGGCTTCACGGCGATTCCGGGCCGGCGCTGGGGTCTTGCCCGTCGGCGCAGGCTGTGTTATAGAAAGGAACTCTAAGGATGAGCGATGTCCGCCATTCACAGTCTCCGTTGAACGGCGAGTCTCCTCGAGGGCGCGGGGGCTGGCCTTTTCTCGGCCTTTCTTTCGGCTGGCTGCGTGACCTGGTCCTCACCATCGCCTTCGCACTGGTTATCATTGCTTTCGTTTTCCAGCCCGTCAAGGTCGAGGGCAACAGCATGGCTCCGCGGTTGAGCGACCAGGAGCGCATCTTCATCAATAAGTTCATCTATAAGTTTGAGCCCATCGAGCGCGGCGACATTGTAGTCTTCCGCTACCCTCGCGACCCGGCAAAGTCCTTCATTAAGCGGGTGGTGGGGCTGCCCGGGGAGACAGTGGAGATTCGCCGCGGGGTTGTCTATATCAACGGCGCTCCCCTCCGCGAGGACTACCTGCCGGCGGCCGAGTCCGACCAGCACTCCTATCCCCCCACGCGCCTGCGGGCAGAGAACTACTTCGTGCTCGGCGACCACCGGCGGAATTCCAACGACTCGCGCTCCTGGGGGACCGTACATCGGGATTATATCTATGGCAAAGCGGTCTTCGCCTACTGGCCGCCGGAGCGCTTGGGGCGGATTAAAGCCTCTCGAGGAGCCGACTAGTGCGGTTCCAAACGCTCCCACCGTATCGGCTGTGGGATGAAGTGAAAGTCCCAATGAGTCGGCACCACAAGTTGGAAAGACGCTAGGATGCCGCCGCCGCAGAGCGAGCCAAGGAGAATGGATGGAGGCGACCCTCGCCTTAGAGGACGGACGCGTCTTTAAGGGAAGAGGATTCGGCGCTCCCACCGAGCGCGGCGGCGAAGTCGTTTTCAACACCTCCATCACCGGCTACCAGGAAATCTTTACCGACCCTTCCTACGCCGGCCAAATCGTCTGCCTCACCTATCCCCACATCGGCAACGTGGGCGCCAATCTCTTCGACAACGAAGCCGCCCGGCCCTACATCGAGGCCCTGGCGGTGCGGGACTTCTCCCAGGTCGCCTCCAACTGGCGCAGCCGCGAGACCGCTGAGGAGTTCCTCGCCCGGCACCGCATCCCCGTCATCAGCCACATTGATACCCGCGCCCTGGTGCGCCACCTGCGCACCCACGGCGCCATGCGGGCTGTGCTCTCCACCGTTTGCACCGATGCCGCAGCACTGGTGGCCAAGGCTCGTGCCCTCCTGGAGATGGTCGGGCTCGACCTGGCCAAGACCGTGACCACGTCTAAGCCCTACGACTGGACGGTACCAAGAGTGCAGCTTGCTCCCGGCGCCCGGCCTCAGCCGGCTGCCGCCCGCTTCCACGTTGTCGCCTACGACTACGGCATCAAGCAAAACATTCTCCGCCGCTTGGTGGACGTAGGTTGTCGCGTCACCGTGGTGCCCGCGCTCACGCTGCCAGAGGACGTGCTGGCGATGAAACCTGACGGAATCTTCCTCTCGAACGGCCCTGGCGACCCGGAACCCTGCACCTACGGCATTGACGCCGTGCGCAAGATGGCCGGCCGCGTCCCTATTTTCGGCATCTGCCTCGGCCATCAGATCGTTGGGTTGGCGCTGGGCGGCAAGACCTATAAGCTCAAGTTCGGCCACCACGGCGCCAACCATCCCGTGAAGAATCTACTCACCGGCAAGGTGGAGATTACCGCGCAGAACCATGGCTTCGCTGTCGATCCCGACTCGCTGCTGGCAAACGAGGTCGAGTTGACGCATATGAACCTGAACGACTCGACGCTCGAGGGCCTGCGCCACCGCTCCCTGCCGCTCTTCAGCGTCCAGTACCACCCCGAAGCCTCCCCCGGCCCCCACGACTCCCACTACCTGTTCACCCAATTCGTGAAGATGATAGTTGATTGGAAGGACAAATGTCGTTCTTCAGAATGATCACGATTGAACCAACACTTACACTTGACGGAGTGGCAACTCTTACCGCGGGGGTAATTGCCTTTGTCGCGATAATGTTGCAAATACGGTCGTCACGCAGAGCAGTTGAAAAGCAGCTAAATGCTGACCGACAAGCACGGGTTGAGGAACAGGAGAGGCAGAAACTTGCGGTGGCGAAGGCGGTGCTCTTCGAAATAGATGCTTTCTATCGCTACCACCTCCGAGACCCACGTGTTTTCTTGGCGAACACTGACGTACTCAAGGCCGATCTTCCTGGAGTTAAGTCGGTCGCACCACATCCGTTTCCAGTCTATTACGGCAATACTGGTTTCGTAGGCCGGTTGGATGACGAAGGTGTGCAAGCCATCGTCGAGTTTCTTGCCGCTGCTCAGTCACATCTTGCGACAGCCCGTGATTATAAATCCAGCATGGAGCGTTTCCTCAGAGGCGACAATCCTGCTACTGCTGAGGTAGAAGCCCGAACGTATCTCAGCCAAATGAAGAATGCACTCCCCGAAATGATAAAGCTGGCTTACATCGTTTGTTTCAAGCTTTGCAAACTCACTGGCGTTCCCTTCGAGCATCCAAAGATAGCTGTTGCAGGTGAACCCCTTACAATGGAAAAGATCGCTGCTTCTTTGCAGAGAACAACCTGAGCTGTTCTTGGAAAAGCTCGAGACAAAAACATGCCGAAGCGGACGGACATTAAGAAGGTTCTGATTACTGGCTCGGGGCCGATTGTCATCCATCCCACGTTGTCATTCCGAGCGAAGCGAGGAATCTGCTTTTGAACAAACGCTACTACGTTTACATCTTGGCCAGCCGGTCGCGGAACTTGTACACGGGAGTGACCGGAGAATTGAAGGACAGGATAATGCAGCACAAGCTGGGTGTGATCGTGGGATTCACACGAAAGTACCGCGTTCACCGGCTGGTTCATTTGGAAACCTACTCCGACGTGCGCGACGCCATCGCCCGCGAGAAGCAAATCAAGAGATGGCGGCGTGAGAAGAAAGTGGCGCTGATCGAGTCGCGAAATCCGGCTTGGGACGACCTAGCGGCAGAATGGTTCGATGAGAAGCAGGTCCCTCGACTCCCCCGACTGTTGGAGAACAACAGGCGGGGTCGCTCGGGATGACAAGATAAAAGAATGCCGAAGCGGACGGACATTGAGAAGATACTGATCATCGGCTCGGGGCCGATTGTCATCGGGCAGGCGTGCGAGTTCGACTACT
>JBHHYS010000014.1:0-36594 GCA_046757645.1 Terriglobia bacterium
CCGCGAACCTTGGTGATGGCGTCGTGCACCTCGGTGTCGGCGCTATAGATACTGATCTGCACTTTGTGGATGCCCAGGGCTTTGAGTTTCTGCACCCGGGCGGCATCAATCAGAATGCCGTTGGTCTTCAGGCTCAGGTCGAAGTGGAGCTGGCGAGCATAGGCCGCCAGCTCAAAGAAATCCCGGCGCAGGAAGATCTCCCCACCGCTGAAGGTGAGGAACAGCGTCCCGGCGTGGGCCAGCTGCTCCAGGATCCGCTTGACCTCGGCGGTCCCCAGCTCCCCGTAGTCTTCGTGGTCCAGATAGCAGTGCACGCAGCGCTCGTTGCAGCGATAGGTGAGGTCGAGATGCACATTCAGAGGGATGTGGCCGGCCACCGACTTCTGGATCAAGCGGGCCATCACCGGGCGGCTAGTCATGGCTCACTTCGAGGGCGCGACGCGGGGAGGGCAGCAGCAACTTGTTCGCCTCCAGATGGGCAATCAGCTCCTCGGTGTCGGCCAGCGCGGTTTCCCCGCCCACTTCATATTCCGCCGCCAGTAACTCGGCGATCTCCTCCACGGTGTGCTGTCCGGTGGCGAGCTTCCAGATGAAAGTGGCGGTGCCGTTGAGGTCGTGCAGGACACTGTCCTGGGGCGAAATGATGAACACCTCGCCCTCCAGCTCACGCCAGGCAGCATTCGGGTTCTGGCAGGGACGATCCTCTCTCTTCAGGCCACCACCTCCCAGAAGGCGGGCTCGGGCTGAAACTGCAGTCGGTCGAGGGGGACGGCTTGGATGAGCTCCAGCAGCAGGGCGAGCAATTGGTCGCGGTCCGATTTCCCCTGAGCAAAGAACAATACATTGCCCAGCAGCACCGGGAGCTTTTGCTTCGGAGAAAGTTTTTCCCGCCGGTTTTCCCGTCCTTGCACCAGCACATAGATGCCAGCCAGGGGCGCCCGCCGATTGCTTCCGGCGGCGCGAAACTCCCCCCAGAAGGGGGTGGCGTAGGCGTGCCAACCGATCTCCCCCCGGCGGAGCAAGGAAACTTCATCGGTGAGCACGCTCCCCGGCGGGGCCAGCCGCGCCAGCGTACTTTTGCCCGCTCCCGAGCGGCCCATGAAGACGTTGGCCCGCTGGTTGCGCACGATGGTGGCGGCGTGCAAGAGAAGGCCGCGGCGCGGGACCAACAACAGGCTGAGCAAAATCCGCAGCAGCGAGTCCAGGGTCTGCTCGCTTGCCACGCCGGTCAAATAGGCGGCCTGAGGAGTGAGGCGGAGCGAGGCCCCATGGAGGTTATGGGTGAAGCGCACCTCCCGGGGAGCCGGGACAGCTTCGGAATTGATGGAGACCGGGAATCCAGAAGATGACTCTTCGCAAAAGCCGGCGTAGCGACCCCGGGCTTGCTCGAGCAAAGAGCCGAGAGGAAATTGCAGTTTGAGAGGAACTCCCCCCACCCGCAAACAGAACCTTTGGCCCTCGCCGTTGGGGTAGCCAACGACATTCAGCTCTGCCATCTTACCCGCCGGGGCGCCCGATGTTCCTCCTTCTTGCAGCTCGCATCTTCGCAACTCAGTATACTTAGGACGGCCCGCAAGGCAAGAATTTTCTCGCTGGAGCGGCACGCCCTTCGCCTGCCGGCCGAGCCCACCGGCTGTCAATCGAGCTCCTGCGCAGGGAGAGTAGGGCCTTCACGGCCCCCAATTTGAGCGTGCTATACTTTGCTTGCAGGGGGCGCGTAGCTCAACGGGATAGAGCTTCGGATTTCTAATCCGAGGGTTGCAGGTTCGAATCCTGCCGCGCCCGCCATTCGGGCCGCGCCCGCCAGTCAACTCCTCATCCGCCAATGAACCCAGCCTCTCGCCCGCGTAGCCGGAAGCGTTCGAGCAGACCGCCTTGAAGCATGTGGCTTGGGCGGGTGATGCCCTACGGTTTAACTCGGCGGGGGGCGCGCCGCCCGGCGGTGCAGGCGCAGGTAGGAGTCCAGCTCGGTTCGGGTGGGCATAGAAGGCTGCGCGCCGGGGCGCGTCACCGCCAGGGCTCCGGCGGCGTTGGCAAACCGGGTGGCCTCCAGCAAGGTTTTGCCTTCGAGGAGGGCCACGGCCAGCGCTCCGTTGAAAGCGTCACCCGCACCGGTGGAGTCCACCGCCTTCACCCGGAAGCCGGGGACATAAATTACCTCCCGGCCACCCTCGCCCAGCAGTGCTCCGCGTTCTCCCAGCTTCAGAATGACGGCCCGGGGCCCGCGGCGGAGCAGATGGCGGCAAAGCTCGCGCCCGGCGGCGAGGGTGAGCCGGCGCGGGTTGCGCCCGCAAAGCACGCAGGCTTCTGCTTGGTTGGGGGTGAGCAGGGTGACGCAGCGGAGGAGCCTCTCGGGGAGGGAACGTGCGGGCGCGGGATCGAGAATGAAAGGAACTCCATTGCGCGCCGCCATTTCCGCCACCCGAGCAATGGGTGCAGGCGGCACCTCCAGTTGGGCTAGAACCAGGGCGGCCGAGCGGAAGAGCGAGCGACATCGCTTAATCTCCGCCAACCGCAGGGTCGAGTTGGCTCCCGGGGCGACCACAATTTGGTTTTCGCCGTTCGGGGCTGTCAGCACGAAAGCGACTCCCGTGGGCACACCGCGGGCGGTTGCGATCGCCTGGGTGTTGACACCCGCAGCGCGCAAGCTAGCCCGCAGATAGGGCCCAAAGTCGTCGTCGCCGAGTTTCGCCACCATCACCGTGGCCACACCCAGCCGCGCCGTGGCCACCGCCTGATTGCCGCCTTTGCCGCCCACGGAGACCTCAAACCGGGCGCTGCTCACCGTCTCCCCGACCACCGGAAGCCGTGGAGCGCGCACCACAAAGTCAATGTTCACGCTGCCGACCACCACAACCTTCTTGCGCATTTCCATTCTCCTCGAGGGGCGGGCCGATGCCCGGGCCAGCCGCAATCACCTGCTTTTGATACACCTACTCGCCCCGAAGCTGCCACACAAATGCAGTCCCTGCGAGGGGCGATGAAAACCCATCTGCCGCCCCTCCGCCAGGCCCCCTCCTGGCCGGGCCCGTGGGGGGCGCGGGCAGGCGGGGCTTTTTCCGGCCGCCCACCCGGGAGGGTTGTTCTAGGACATTCTCCCTATTGTTTCCCGCCTCCCCCCGGGTCTAGTATGGAGGCACAACGTCTGGGGGTCGGGGGTGCGGCCCGCATGGGATGAGCGAAGAGAGCAAAACCCGTGCTGCTCGCGCGTTCGTGCGCAGCCTGAACATCCTACTGAAGTCTGTCCGACTCTACGGGTTCGACCATCACCGCACCTTGGCGCAGTTTGACACCGCCTGGGAGGAGTTGCGCGCCGCCTTGCCCAGTGAAGGTGAAGCCGGCCTCCTGTTGGGGATTTCCGGCTCCCAGCTCTTGATCGATGGTGTGCCGATCGAGACCACGCCGGCCGAGCGCAGCTTCGCGAACATGCTCTCCACTGCCGGGCTAGCCAGCATCGATTTCTCCCCCCACCTGACCCGAAAGGACTTCGCTTGCCTGGTGCGCACTTTCGCCGCCGGCGCCGCCAAGCCCACCGGCCTGGCCGAGCAATTGAAAGCAGCTCTGGGAGACAGCCGCCAAGCTCCCATCCGCGTCAACGTGGTTCGCTTTGTGGCCGAGGATGCCGGGTTCGGCGAGGCTCGTGCGGCCGCCCAACTCACGGCCCGCACCCTGGGAGCGGACACGGAGAAAGTTCAAGAGTGGTTCAACGACCCACAGAAGCTGCTTCAACTCATTGCCGCGGCCGAAGGTGCCCAGACCGAACCTGGGTCCGCGCCCGCAGGCGCTCCCCCCACCCCGGTGCAACCTGGATCCTCACCGGTGGCCGCCCCGGGGGACGTCGCCGAAACGCCACCGCCACAGGAACAAGACCTCCTGGGCATCATCCGCGTGCTGAGTCAACTCAGCGAATCGAGCCGCCAAGCAGGGGCAGCACCTGAGCCCGACCAGATCCAGAAACACCTAGCAGAACTGCCAACGACGGCGCAAGTGACCCTCCCGCAGGCGCTCGCCGGCCCAGCCGCGGCGACGCCCGCCGAGGAGCCCGATAAACCTATGCTGCTCCGACTGGCCGAGCACCTGGCGATTCGCTTCGCCCTTGATCGCTACGAGCGCGGGAAAGTACGGGTCAACGCCGTGCGCGAACTATTGGACCGCATGAACCGGGAAATCGAGACCCTGCGCCAGGTTCTGGGAACCCACGAAGACAAAATGGCCCGCGCGGGTTTGTTGGTTGAATCCCACGGGGACATCCTGGACCGACAGTTTTGGGCGGCGGTGCCCGAGGCGACCAAGCTCAGCGTCCTGCTTTCGCTCCAAGCCTGGTGCATCCCGGCCCGCAACATCCGCCAGTTTATCGAACAATTGCTCGAGCGCGGCGAGGCCGAGAAGGCCCGATCCATCCTGCTCAACTACGCCCTGTGCATTCACACGCCCGAGCTGGAGGCACGCCAAAGGACAGCCATGGGTTTGAGCGAACTGGTTGAGCTCTACGCCCGCGCGGAGGTGGGTTTGCTCGACGCTGCCGTCCTCCACGCCGCCCAGCAGTTGGAGCTGGAATCAGCCCCGGAAATGCAAGGTCTGCTCAACGCCACTTTTACGCGCCTCAGCCAGAAAGCCGCCAGCGGCCGCGACTACCCGGCCATCGAGCAAGTACTGGCGCGCTTGGAGAGAGTGGAACAGGTTCAACACGCCCTAGCCAAGGACTTGCGCTCCCGCATCGGGCTGGAAAATCGCCTGCCCGAATTCATCGAGGAAGCCCTGGCGGCTCCCGAGGTGCCGAACGAGTTGATGAAGGTACTGCGGCACCTACCCGGAGCGGCCGCCGCCCACTTGGCCCTGCGATTCCAGCGATGCTCAAACCGCGCCGAGCGCGACCGCCTGGTGGAGCTGCTCCAAGGATTGGGTCCAGAGGGGACCAACCATTTGCGCGAGATGCTTGGCGCCCGGCCTGCGGCGCAAGCTGCCTACGCCGTAGGTTTGCTCAGCCGGCTCGACTTCGCGGCTCTGGCGGAGCTCTTACCCCAGCAGGTGCGCGGCTGGACCCGCTTCTACCACAACGTGGTGGTGCACCAGTTGGCTTGCGGCGAGGCGCCCGAGCGCGGTCGCCTGCTCGCGAATTTGCTTAGTGTTCTCCACGCTCGGGTGCTGCCGTCGGCGGTGGACGAGATCGGGATAAGCGGTGACCCCACCACGGCCTCGGAATTGATCCGCCGCGCCGAGGCGCAGCCACCCCTTGCTGCTTCTCCCCTCGTGCGGGTCAAGGCCATCGAAGCCTTGGGGCGGCTACGGGACTCGTCGGCGGCACCGTTCCTGCGCCGCCTGGTCGAAGCCAAGCAGCTATGGCGATGGCAGCAGCCGCGCGAGCTCCGCATCGTGGCCGTACAGGCGCTGCTCCACATCGACCCACCGTGGGCACAGAACTTTCTGCCGGGCAGTGGCCTGACCGCCGAGGAGCTGGCGCAGGGGCCAATTGACCCCGACCCCAATGCGCCTTGGGTGCGGGAGCGGCGCTACCCGCGCGTCTCGGTCCTGGACGCCCAGCAAGCGGTGGCTAGCACCCCGCGAGGGAGCAGCCGCCTGAAGATCAAGCTGCTCAGCCTGGGCGGCGTGCTGGCCACGAGCGATCATCCTTTTCCAGTCGGCACCGAAGCGAGAGTCGAAATCCGGTCTGGTTTCCGCCCCTTGCACGCCGAGGTGCTGGTGCGCGAGGTTCACCGCTGGGAGGTAGGGTTCGAGTTCGTTGAGATCAGCTTAGAGAACCGCTCCAAGCTCCGCCGGCTGCTCGCCGCTGCCGGTGCCCGTGCTGCCTGAAATCCCGTGGCCCCGCTGCGGTGGAGGAAGGTCGCGTTCCTGTGGGCGCGCGCAGTTGTCCAGTGCGCGGGCTGTCGAAATCTCCGGCGTGGAGGCAGCCACGGGCGCCAGCGGCGGGAGGGCTCGGAGGGGCCGCTTGCCCGCATGGGCGTTGCTCCTCCATCACACATCATTCATCGTTCATCGTTGGGACAAAGCAGGAGGGGAGAGGGAATGAAGCGCGTAGCCATTGTGGTGGGCCCCGATTACGAAGATTCTGAGTTCCAACAACCCTACGATTTTCTGAAAGAGAACGGCTGCACAGTGGACGTGATTGGCACGGAGAAGGGCCAGAAGCTCGAGGGCAAGCGCCGCCGCAGCCGCACCCAGAGCTCCCACGGGGTTGCTGAAGTGAGGCCGGAAGACTACGACGCCTTGGTAATTCCCGGCGGCTACGCCCCCGACAAGCTGCGGCTGAATAAAAACATGGTGGGGTTCGTGCGGCAAATCTTCCAGATGGGCAAGCCCGTCTTCGCCATCTGCCACGCGGGGCAGCTACTGATTGAGGCCGATGTGGTGCGAGGCAGAACCTTGACCGCCTGGCCCTCCATCTGGACGGACTTGAGGAATGCCGGGGCCACAGTGGTGGATGAGCCCTTGGTCAAAGACGACAACCTCTACACCTCGCGCCGGCCGGCGGACCTGCCGCCGTTCCTCCGTGCCCTGGGGGAAGCGCTCGGGCTCGTGGTGCGAGAAGAAACCAGCGTGAGGAAGTAAGGTGAAGTCAGCAATGGCCGCTCGCGCCGGGGGAATCGTCTGGCTGCTGCTGGGCAGTTTGCTGTGGGCCGGCGCACCCAGCACCCCAGCAGAAGGAGGCAAAGCGATGACTTTTGAACTGAAAAGCAAGGCGTTTGCTCCGGGGGCCAACATCCCCAAGAAGTTCACCTGCGATGGGCCCGACGTCTCGCCGGCGTTGAGTTGGAGTGAGCCGCCGAGGGGCACGCAAAGCCTGAGTTTGATCATGGACGACCCCGACGCCCCGGTGGGCACTTGGGTGCACTGGGTGCTCTACGACCTGCCCGCGAACACGCGCGAACTACCGGAAGGGGTCCCCAAAGAGAACGAACTCCCGAATGGCGCCCGCCAGGGCCGCAATGACTTTGGCAAGGCTGGTTACGGCGGTCCCTGCCCGCCCCCGGGCCCGCCCCATCGTTACTTTTTCAAGCTCTACGCCCTCGACGCCAAGACCAACCTCAAGTCCGGCGCCACCAAAGCCGAGCTGGAAAGGGCTCTGAAAGGCCACCTGCTGGCGCAAGCTGAGTTGATGGGCAGCTACAAACGCTAGCCCCTGCCCGGCGCCAAACCCGGGGGGATTACGGGGGTGTCCCCGCTTTTGGCCTTGTGGGGAGTCTCGGTCTGGGCGCTCGGGACGGAGTAGAGGCCCCACCGTAATAGATGGGGCCCTGGTTCCAAATCGGTCCTGTGGTGCGGCCAGGACCGAGGGCTGAAGGCGTGCCCCGCGTCACCGGTTTTCTTCCCTGCGGTTGCTGATACGGGACCCTCAGGTCATCGAGCAAGCGGAGCGTGATCGGCATCTCACCCTTTAGCGCGGGGCGCGGCCCACGCATGGGCAGCGTTATCAACTTTACCGGCCAGAGAAGAGGGATTACCCACCCGAGCGCGTCACGCTTGGCGTGGCCCCGGCCCAGAATCTTTCCTTCGCGGTCAACTTTGAAGCTACGAACGGTGATCACTTTGGTCTCAACCGGAACGTCGCCCCGAGGGAGAATCAATCGGTCGAACTCCAGTTTGATCCAGCCTTTGCCCACAAACCGACCCGGGTCACGATACTCGACCAGGCGACCCACAAAGTAGGAGCCCCGGGGAAGGGCAATGCGGCCGAACTGCCGTATGGATCGGGCCTGGCAGGTGAGCGGGTCGCCGAGCTGCGCGGTGCGGGAAGAGAAGTTCGGCTCGCTGATCGTACACGGGAGGAGTGTTCCAGCTCCGAGCACGATCTGCTGCGCAGACAGATCGAGCCGCGGCACCAGAAAAGCCATCACCAGCATGACGAGTGGAATATTTCTAGCCATGCCGACCTCCTGAGGCTCCGGCGGGTCTAGCTCAACGCGAAGGGGGCGGTAAGGGCTATCGGGGCAGCGGTTCCGGGGGAGGAATGGACGGCGTGCAGGTTGTGCCTCTCGTGCGGTAGCCCTGCTGGAGCCTTTGCAGCTCCCCGACGATGTTCAAAACCGCCTACACGCAGCAAGCTTAGCCCACGCCCGCAGGCAAGTCAAGGCGAGGGGGGCTCGTCCCGTTCTCGCCTGGCGCTCACGCGGGCCGACAGCAGGCAGCCCACCAGAAAAACGCGTGCGGTTCTCGTGCTTCCCTTCGCTCCCCCGGCTTCTCGTGCAGGTAACGACAACAGAGATGACAGAAAGGACTCCCTACGGAACAGGAAGCCGCCACAAACTCAATCCTATCCAGGACGAGTCGAAAAAAGTTTTCCCGCCAGGCTGGAGGAACGAACTCTTCGCGCCCCCCCCGAGCTCGAGTACTTCTGCCTGCTTTTGTTTTTTCCCCCAGCGCCAACCTGAAAAGAAACAAGGGAGACGAACGTTGTGTCCGTCTCCCCTATTGGTAAGAGTACCGCTGCAAAGAGCTTCGTTCTTAGGGCAGGGTTATCGTCAGCGGACGGTTGAGCTGGATGGCCAGCTCGGAGCCCCGCTTCAGCTTCACGTCCTTGCCCCGCGTGAGCAGCACCATACCGGCGCCTGCGGCGGCGCCGCTGCCGGCGCCGATGGCGGTGCCCTTCCCGCCCCCGGCGATGGCGCCGATGGCAGCCCCGATACCCGAGGCGACCCCGATGGTGGCAGCGTCACGCTTCTTGGTGCCCCTGCCCTTCACCTGGCCTTCCTCGGTTACGGATTCGCGCGACTCCTCGTCCAGGTCGGTGAGCGAGGCGGCGAGGTCGAGCACGGTGCCGTCGGGCAACTCAATTTCGTCAAAGCGCAGACCCAGTTCGGCGCGGCCCTTAATTCGCCCGGCACGCTTGACACTAGTCACCACGCCGCGCACCACACTGCCCTCCGGGATCACCCTCCGGTCGCCGACGCGCACCGACCGACTCACCACCCCGCTGAAGGGGTCGCCTTGCCGGTTGTCTCTTGTGCTCAAGGTGTCGTTAAGGGTGAAGACAATCTTCGTACCCTCGGCCAGAACCACCTTGGTTTCTGCCCGCGCCACGCCCGCCAGGCCGATCAGGCCTGCCAGGGCGACGGCGGCTCCTATCCATCCGGTTCGTTTCAGTTTCATCGAAGTCATCCTCCTCAGCAAGCTGCCCTCCGTGCGGCTGACTGTTCGGGCCAGCCTTCGGGGCCTCCTTGATGAGATGCCGGCCCGCCCCGGCAGGTTGTTGTCGCCGTGCGGGTTGCCGGGGCTATCCGCTCCTGCCGGCGTCTTCTCAGAGGCGACTCTAACACGTTGGAGGCATCTGCCTCAATGGCCGGTTCCCGCCCGGCTCGGGCGGCCGCGGCATCTCGCGTCGCCGTGGGCGAATCCAACACAAGGAGAGCATTCTGTGGTATCCTAGTTTTTTTGAGCCAGAGGTCCCGCTGGGGGGCTATAGGAGACCGAAGAACGATGTGGCGGAATAGTTTTTTTTCCTGGATGATCGGAGGGCCGCAAGGCAGTGGAATCAACCTGAGCGCGGAAATTTTGGGCAAAGCCCTCTGCCGGGGCGGCTACCACGTTTTCGGCAACATTGAATACCACTCCAACATTAAAGGCAAACACAGCTACTACCGCCTGCGCATCGCCGCCGCGCCCGTCCGCTCCCACATCGAAGAAGTGCACCTCTTGGTGGCGCTCGACCAGGAGACCCTCTTCGGCGACCTCTACCACGAATTCCCCGCCCATCGCGGCCACATCCAGGAGGTCGCCGAGGGCGGCGGTATCCTCTTCGAGGAAGGCACGGCCGGGATCGAGGAGCGGCTGAATGGCCGCCGCGTCCACCTCTTTCCGATTCCCTACCCGAAAATCGTCCACCAAGCCCTGACGGCCGCCGGCAAGGGCGGCCAGGCACAGGAGTACCGCATCATGAACAACACCGCAGCGCTCGGAGCCGCCACCGGCCTACTCGGATATGACTTCGAGCGGGTGGCCGAAGTGATCCTGGGCGGCTTCAAGGGCAAGGCGCGCAAGGTGGGGGAGATGAACGTCCACTGTGCTCGTTTGGCTTACGAGTATGCGCGGGCGCACTTCCCGGGGCAACTGGAGTTTGTCCTGCCCCCGGCACCGCCGCGGGCCCCCAACGAGAGGCAAATCATGATCAAGGGCACCCAAGCGGTGGGCATCGCCAAGCTTAAGGCGGGCTGCGGCTTGCAGACCTACTATCCCATCAGCCCGGCCACCGACGAGAGTGTTTACCTCGAAGAGCACCAGAGCGATTACAACCTGGTGGTGCTGCAGACCGAAGACGAGGTCTCGGCGATTGACGCCGCGGTGATGGCGGCGCACGGGGGCGTGCGCGCCGCCACCTCGACCTCCGGCCCGGGCTTTGCCCTAATGCCGGAAGGGTTGGGGTTTGCCGGCATCACCGAGGCGCCCGGCCCGGTGGTGTGCATCTACCAGCGCGGCGGGCCCTCTACGGGCATGCCCACCCGGCACGAGCAGGGTGACCTGCGCTTCGCTCTGCACGCTGGCCAGGGCGATCTCCCCCGCATGGTGCTGGCCCCGGGTGACTTGGAGGAGTGTTTCTACGTTACCTTTGACGCCTTCAACTACGCCGACCGCTACCAGTTGCCCGTCATCCTGCTGCTCGACAAACACCTAGCCGCCATGTACGCCAGCCTGCCGCCGTTCGACATGAGCCGCCTCCGCATCGACCGGGGCGAGCGGTTCGACCCGGAGAAGCACGGCAACCACCACTACCTGCGGCACCGCTTCACCGAATCGGGCATCAGCCCCCGCAGCATCCCCGGCCAGGAAGGCGGCATCTTCTGGACTACGAGCGACGAGCACGACCAAGTGGGCCACATCAACGAAGGTATTGGCAACCGCTTGGTCATTATGCAAAAGCGGATGGGCAAGGTGGCGTTGGCGGCCCGCGAAATCCCGGAGGAGAAGAAGCTCACCTTGCACGGGAACCCCAAGGCACCGGTGAGCGTGCTGAGCTGGGGCTCAACCAAGGGCGCCATCCTCGACGCTCTGGCCCGCCTCGACCCCGAGCGGCAAAATTACAACTTCCTGCAACTGCGCCTCCTGCATCCTTTTCCGGGGGAGGCCATCGGGCGGTTGCTGGCGCAGGCAGGCAAGATCATCACCCTGGAGTGCAACTACTCAGCGCAGCTGGCCGGCGTGCTGCGGGAGCATACGGGAATTCAGCCGCACCACCGCGTGCTGAAGTACGACGGGCGGCCGTTTTCGGAGGACGAAGTGGTGGCCGCCCTGGAGAAGGCCACAGCCGAGGGCAGGGAGGAGCTGGTAGTGGCGGACGGCCGCGTGGTCGATCGCGACTATGGTCGTCGCCAGGTCGAGGCGCTGCTGACGTTGCGGGAAAAGCACGGCAAGATGCCGCCGCCTATGGTGCCGCTGCCACCCGGCTACAACCGCTAGGCAGCCTGAAGGAGAGATACGATGGCTACCACCACCACCAAAGTGGATTTCAAGGTCAAGGACTACAAGGCGGAGATTCACAACGACTGGTGCCCGGGCTGCGGCGACTTCGGCATCCTCACCGCCCTGCAAATGGCCCTGATGAAGTTGCAGATCCCGCCGCATCGGGTGGCGATGGTGAGCGGCATCGGCTGCTCCGGCAAGACGCCCCACTATATGCAAACCTACGCCTTCCACACCTTGCACGGGCGGGTGATGCCCTCGGTGACCGGCCTGAAGCTGGCCAACCCTAGCCTGACGGTAATCGGGGTGGGCGGCGACGGCGACGCTTACGGGATTGGCGCTGGCCACTTCGTCAACGGCGGCCGCCGCAACCTGGACATCACCTACGTGGTCTTCAACAACGACGTCTACGCCCTGACCAAAGGCCAGGCTTCCCCGACCATCGAGAAAGGGCTCAAGACCAAGTCCATGTCGGAAGAGTCCTTCATGGAAGCCATCAACCCGGTGGCGCTGGCGCTGGCCTGCGGCTACACCTTCGTGGCGCGGGGCTACGCCCTGGAGGTTAAGTACCTGGCCGAGCTGATTGCTCAGGGCATCCAGCACCACGGCAGTACCCTGATTGACGTCCTGCAAACCTGCCCCACCTACAACGACCTGCACACCAAGTCGTGGTATGAGGGCAAGAAGCCCGGCCAGAACAACCAGTCACCGCTCTACCGGATCGACCAGACCGACTATGACCCTGTGGTGCACGACCCCGCCAACCGTGCAGAAATCACCCAGAAGAAGGCGCAGGCGATCCTGAAGTCCGAGGAACCGGGCCGCATCGCCCTGGGCATCTTCTACCGCTGCGAGATTCCCACCTACGAGGACTATCTGGAAAAGAAGGGGCAGATTCGCCGCGACCAGCCCCCGGCGCTGCGGGAAGCCATCTTCCGCCGCGACGTCACCCCGCTGCTCGACGCCCTCGCCTAAGAGGATGCTGGAGAACTCCTCCCGGCTGGCATTCTGAGGAGCCGCAAGCGACGAAGAATCTCGTAACCTCTCGTTTGTCTATGAGAGATTCTTCGCTATGCTCAGAATCACCAGAAAGACGCTTTTTCCGCATCCTTCCAATACCGGTCCAGGCCGGGATGGTTAATCAGCAAGTACCTTCTCAAAGTAGGCTCATCAAACTGGAACCGGATTAGAACTTGTAGATCACGTCGAACTGCATGCGCTTCAAGAACGGGTCTTGATTGCGCGGCTGAAACGCCGCCGGCACCAGGTTTAAGTTGTCCTGGGGGTTGAAGAGGCGTCCCACCAGCAGCGTGTACTCCAGCGTCACGTTGTTGTGGATCTCATAGTCGGCCCGCAGGCGGTGGTTGATGACGTTGGTAGAAGCACGGAGGTCATCGTAGTTGTAGGCGCCGATCACCGCGTCGCGCTCCACCCGCATCAGCGTGTAACCGAACCGCCAATCGCCCCGCTCACGCGTCTGGCCCAGCGCCGCCTCTGCCCAGTAGGCGCTGCGCTCCCCGCGAGCCCGCAGGTTGTTGACGAAGTCGAAGGTCAAGCGCAGGGGCCAGCGCGGCGCGATCTGGTGCCTCAGCTCCGCGATCAGGTCAAGGTAGGCGAAGCGCTCGCCGAAGCCGATGATATTCCCCCCGGCATCCAACCGCACGCGGTTGGTCAGCGGCAGACTCGGCCGCAGCGCGCCCGCTGCGATGGCGCGCGCGATGGCGTCCACGTTGCGGAAATTCAGCCCGGCGGCGTAGAGGCCGAGCCGGGTGCGCGCGCCCAGCCGCCAATTCGTCTGCACCTGCCCACCCCAGATGAAGCTGTCCTCGGCGCTCGCCAGCTCGTTGAACGGCAGTTGGAAGCCCACCAGGGTCAGGTTGGCCAGGGGCGAATCGGCAAAATCAAACGATAGCGTCTGGCTGAAGCCCTCGGGGTTCAGGTCGTTGTCGAAGGTCAGCTCGGTGCGGTACCAGGGGTAGGCGAACTTACCCGCCGTGACCGAAAGCCAGGGTGCCCACTGCGGTTGGTATGTCAGCCAGAAGCGGTCAAGGTCCACCGACTTGCGGGTAAAGAACCCGGTAAAGGACTGATTCGTGGTCTGGGGATTGTCCAGGCCGCCGGTAGCCAGGCGCAGGCCGCCGCTGAGCTCCTTCGAGATGGTGGCCGCGGCCTGGAAGCGCAGCCGCGCCCGCTCTCGGTGGCGTTGTAGGACACCTTCCTGAAAGAAAGGCTCGTACCGCACCCGCAGGTCGCCGCTGAAACTGAAGTTCCCCAAGCCTTTCCACCTCTTTTGGTTTTCTTCCCGGGTCGCCGCCACGGTCTCTTCCAACTGCTGGATTCGCTCTTCCAGCGGAGCCCGCTCGGCGGTCACCGGGGCCGACACTGCGCCGGCCAGCATCGCCGGCGGCGGTTGCCCCACTTGGCGGGTGAGCGCCTCCAGGGCGTCTCCCTGCCGGCGTAGCAGCTCCTGCAACTGGCGGATCTGCTCTTGCTGGGCCGCTAATTTTTCCTTCAGCGCCTCGAGTTCCTTTGTCATAGCCGCAGGCTCACGGGCGGGCAAAGGCAGGCTGCACAGGCACACTAGAATCAGCAGGTTCGTCAGTTGTTTTCTTCCCATTACGTCTCCTCCAGAATGCGAGCGGTGAATTCTTCCCGGCCAAAATCTGCAGGAGGCTAGCACGGAAAGCGGCACCGAACCGAGGCTTTTTCGGAGAATCGGAAAGGGGAAGGGAGAGAGCTGCGCTTTGATGGTTTCGCCAAGGCCTGGTAGAATCAAGGCGAGGAATTTCAGATCAAGCCCCGTCCCCCCGAGGAGCCATCCGAATGGACGGCAAAGTCTTCGTGCAGAAACTCGAAGCCTCCAACCGGCCGTTGCGGGCGCAGATGGAGCTGGCGGCAGCGGGGATGCCTTCGGTGGCCGACGGGGAAATCAAGATTGCCCTGGCGCAGCAGGCCGGGGACGAAGCCCGCCCCTTCCGACTCCTGGAGCAGCGGCGCGCCTGCGAAGCTGCCACCAAAACCCTCACCATCGCCGGCGAGCTCCGCGGTGCCGCGGCGCGCAAGCTGGGTACACCTCGCTTCCCCGGTTGCTAGTATGGTACGAGCCGCGATGCCGGACGACCCCCGCACAGAGCCGGTCAGCATCAAAGTTCTTCTGACTACGGGCGAAGGCGTGGCCGTGGAGTGGCGCGATGGCCACCAGAGCCGCTACACCTTCCCCTACCTGCGCGATCGCTGCCCCTGCGCCACTTGCCGGGAACAGCGCGCCTCGGCGGCGGGCAAAACCACGCTGCCCATCTACAAGGAAACCGTGCGCGCCGTCCAGGCCGAGCCGGTCGGCAATTACGCTGTGCGCTTCGTCTTCAGCGACGCTCACGCCACTGGGATCTACAGCTTTAGCTATTTCCGCCAAATCTGCCCGTGCGCCGAGTGTAGTGCCGCCCGGAAAGGAGAAGCAGAATGAAAACCGCGGTTGGCTTGCTGACTTTGCTTTGTTTGCTCGGGGCGTTCTCTTCAGGGGAAGCTGAGGCCCGCAACGCGACCCGCTCCGAAGCGGTCCGCTATCCGAGTGGGGACGAAACCGTGGAGGGCTACTTGGTAGCCCCGACCGGCGCTGGCCCCTTTCCGGCCGTCGTGGTGATCCACGAATGGTGGGGCCTGAACTCGCAGATCAAAGCGCAAGCAGAGCGGCTGGCCGCCGAAGGTTACGTGGCCTTGGCTGTTGACCTCTACCGCGGCCGGGTGACCGCCGATTCCGGCGAAGCCCACGAATTGATGCGCGGCCTTCCCGAAGACCGCGCTCGCCGCGATCTCCTGGCTGCTTTCGATTACCTGGCCAACCGCCCCGACGTGCGCTCGGACCGGATAGCCTCCATCGGCTGGTGTATGGGTGGCGGCTACTCCCTGGTTCTGGCTCTCGCTCAACCCCGCCTGGCCGCCAGCGTCATCTACTACGGCCGCCTGGTGAGTGACGAATCCTCCTTGCAACAGATTCGCGCCCCGGTGCTGGGTCTGTTCGGCGAGAACGACCGCGGCATTCCTGTCCGCAGCGTGCGCGCCTTCGAACGGGCCCTGCGAAGGCTGGGCAAATCCATTGAAGTGCACATCTATCCCGGCGCCGGCCATGCCTTCGCCAACCCCACCCGGCCCTCCTATCGGGCAGCCGCCGCGCGGGACGCTCGGGAAAAGACACAGGCCTTCTTCGCCCGGCACTTGAAGGGAAGATAACTGGAAATTTCAATTCGCCCCCCAAGAGATGAGTAGGTCGCTCATCCCGTAGGCGAAAGCAAATCACAACAGAATGGGTTTTTGTGCGGCTCTTTATTGCCCCCACCAGCCGAGTACCCGATATTCAGACTCGAACGTGACGGGATCGCACAATTGAATCAAGGGGAAGGGGGCTCTTCGAGGCTGCCCGGCCTGCTGATCATCCAGCCATGCGTCTTCTTGCTTCCATCTCCAAGGTCGTCGGGGTGTAGGCAAACGTCGCTTTCAGTAATCGATGGTCCTCAGGCACGGCACGCGCGAAGTCCTGCGGAAACCGGTTCATCAGCTCGATGGCTTCCAGAACGTATCCCAGGAACGGCAGGAACGGGTTGAACGGGCGGGTGAGCACCGCCGCGATCTGCAGTGGCAGCAGCGGCATCTTGCTGAAGGTAATGCGCCGGCCCGTCACCGCAGCGATACGCTTGGCCGCTTCCGGGAAAGAGAGCGCTTCGGGTCCCGTCACGCGGAGGCGCTTGCCGGCTAGATCCCCGCGGAGCACGCTCTGGGCCGCGATTTCACCCACATCTACGGGCGATACGGTAGGCAACGCAGGCGGCCCTCCGCCAGGGACCCACATCGTGTTTCCGCGGATCATGGCAAAGAAGATCTCCATGGAGGGGGGCAGTCCCAAAATCGTCCAGTTGAAGTCCGATTCGGCCAGCGCTCGCTCGGTCTCGCGTTTAATCCGGGCCATGGGAAGGAATCGATGAAGATGCAGTGAATCCAGCAGGTCTTCCCGTATGTCGTAGACAGACATGTACACGACCCGGGAGATTCCTGCCTTCTGCGCTTCCTCCAGCACCGAAAGGACGGCATCGCGCTCGATCAGCACCAGGTGGCGAATCGATTTCCAGTTGAAGGCGGACACACAGATGACCAGGGCGCGTGCTTCGCGCAGCACCTCCATCACGGAGGCCCGTTCCGTGATGTCGCCCCCAAGGATCTCAGGGCCATCGCCAAGGATGCGGCGCGCCTTGGCGAGATTCCGGGTCAAGACCTTGACCGGCACCTCTTCTTCCAGAAGACGCCCTACAATATGCCGCCCGTAGTGCCCGCTGCCTCCGAGGACCACGATAGGTCTCTGGCTCATGTTCATTTTTTCTCAGCACACATCTTGACTTCTTACACGTTGCACCGGGAGTTTCGGATACATGTGTGAGTTTGATTATGATAAGGGAGGAAAGGCTACTTGAGCAGCTTGGCGGCTTGCTTCAAGTCGGAGACCCCCAGGATTATCAGGGCTCGCGGGGCGCCCTTTTCGATGCTCCCGTAGGCGTACTCGATATTGATGTTTGCTTCGGCCAGCTTGCGTGTCACCCGCCCCAGGGCGCCGGGGCGATCCGACAATCGCACCGCCAAAACGTCCTCTTCCTGAAACTTGAGCCCCATTCCTTGAAAGACTTTGCGCGCGGTTTCGGGGTTATTGACCACCAGCCGCACTGCTCCCCCCTCGCCTCCCTGTGGGGCCAGGATCCCCTCGATGTTCACTGCCTTGGCCGCCAGCCCGCTGCAGGTCTCCGCCAGCACCCCGGGGCGGTTCTCCAGCACCAGTGAAAATTCGGTCACGATCGGCATTGCCGCCTCTTTTCTATCAGGGTTTGCCTCCCACCCGGGAAAAGAGCCGAAAGCCCTCCCCTGCCCGATTCGCGTGGCTCAGAAAGAAAGCGCCTAGCGGAAGCTGCGGACGGCCGCCTGCTCGTCGCTGTGCACTTCGAAGACGGTGTAGAGCTTGGTGATGGTCAGCAGGTCGCTGACTTTCTGGGTAAGGCTGGCCAGTTTCAACTGCCCCCCTTGATTCCGCACCGTGGTGAAGCCGGAAACCAGTTCCCCCAACCCCGAGCTGTCAATGTAGCCCACATTGGCCAGGTTGAGCACGATGTTCTTCTTTCCCTGGGTGATGAGCTCCCGCAGAGTCTCGCGCAGTTGCTGGCTGGCATCGCCCAGCGTCAGCCGCCCCCCCAATTCCACCACCGTAATGCCGCTCACGTCGCGCTTGTTAATTTTCACGCTCACCGCTGCTTCTCCTCATCCGCCTTCAATCCGGCTGGTTCTTTATGGTTGGAAGAGTACCACTTGGTCAAGGTGACCGTCGCCCCCCGGTTGCGCTCGCAGGCGACCTGCACCTGGTCCACAAAACAGCGCACCAGGAACAGGCCCCGCCCCGAGCATTTCAGCAAGTGCTCGTCGGTGCGGGGATCGGGGACTGCCCCTAGGTCAAACCCCGACCCCTGGTCGCCCACCGCCACCACCAGGCGGTCGGAGTGCAGGGTGAAGCTGAGGTTAATCGGCTTGCGGGCGTCGCCGCGGTTGCCATGCTCCAGGGCGTTGATCAAGCACTCCCGCACCGCCATACTGATCTTGTACCGCTCGTCCTCATCGAAGCCGGCGGCGCCCGCCACCTGCCGGGCTACTTCCTCGCCTAAATCGACGCACTCAACCTTGGTCTGCAGCGTCACTTCCACCCGGCGTGGTTCTGCGCTCATACGCTCTGGAGTGGGTCTGCTCCCCTTCCCCCGCGTGCGGCTAGAGCCTATACGCAGGGTGTTCCGGTTGTCAACCGCGCACTCCAGGAGCCGCCTTGACGCCGGGCGCGCCCGGTGGGAGAATGCCAAGCGCAAAAGGAGCCAAGGAGGGCGCACGGAGGGATGCGAAACAAAGTCCGCAGTTGTGCAGGGCTGTTGGCCGCGGCGGGCCTGGCGCTGCTGGTTCCACAGTCCGGTGGGGCGCTCACCTACGCGTATAAGGTCAAGCACCTCCACGCGGTGGGCAGTTGTCAGGGGCGGCTGATTGTGGGCGAAGAGGATATCCGCTACGAGACCGACTACCGGACGGACGCCCGCATCTGGCCTTACGCTCTGATCAAGGAGGTCGAGCGCCAGCACCGCCGCAAGCTCACCATCCGGACTTACGAGGACCAGAGGCTCAAGTTCGGGCGCGACAAACCCTTTGACTTCGAGTTCATCGACGGCACCGTCACCGACGAGCTCTTCAACTTCATCGTCACCCGCCTCGGCCGGGCCCGCAACCCCGAGCCCCCTACCACCCCGCCGGGCGGCCGGTACGAGTTGGCGGCCAAGCACAGGCACTTCCTTGGCGGCTGCGAAGGGGTCCTGAAGATTACCGACGCCTACATCGAGTACACCACCGACCACGCCAAAGACGCGCGCCTCTGGAAGTATATGGACATCAAGCGCGTCGTCAGTCCCTCCCCGTACCGCCTCGACATCTACACCTACGAGGACCAGACGCTGCAGTTTGGCCGCGACAAAATCTTCCGCTTCGACCTCAAGGAAGCCCTCGAGCCCCAAGTGGACGAATTCATCCGCCGCCGCCTGACCCAGTGAACCCCTCCCATCGACGCTCGTCACTAACAACGTGGCAAGATTCAACGCAACGGAACCCAATGCTGTCTTACCGATCTCCGCTCTTTCTTCGCTGTCCTGGTACAGTTGATATCGGTTCCTGTTCTGGCTTGTAATACACAAATAAGGGAAGGGACGCTAGCCATGAAAAACAAAACTGTCATCGTAATCTCGATGGCAACCATCGTGGCCGCGGGGGCGACTGGCCTTTATCTATTCAGCCGAAAGGACAACAACCACGGATATAAAATTCCCTCCGTGTTTGCGGCCACCGGCGGCGATTTCCCTGCTGCCCAATTCCTCCAGGCAACCGACGGGGGCATGGCGCAGTACGGCTACGCCTTGGAGCAATCCACTTCACCGTCGGCCACCCTGCAAGCCTTGGCGGAATGGAACAGCTACATAAGCGTCCGTTCCGAATGGGGCATGTCCTCCGCCCTCCTCAGCCGTCTGGCGGCCGCCGACTGGAACGCCCGCCAAGCTGGGGCCCCAACCATTACCTCCGAGCAACTCGCCGTCGCCGCCACCAACCTCATCAATGCCAAACTCGCTACCATGACGGCGGCCGAGCAGCAAGCAGGCTTCGAACGAATGAGGGCTGAAGCAACACCCAAGGGCAGGTTTGGCCTCAATAGCAAGTACCCTTATGTCTCAGCAGTTCAAAACCCGGACGGGACCTGGCGAGTAACCGTCAGTCCTGAGGCATTCTCCAAGCGCAAAACGTGGTTGGCGACCTACGCACCTGGGATGGTGAGCTCCTCAGCCAATTTCTACCCGGCAGAGGCCATTATGGTTGCCTATTCCGTCGCTTCCGGCGATCAAGGCTATGGAACCGAATTCATCACGATTATGAAGCAATCCATAGCTGACCTGACCGGCCTAAGTATGACTAACCGTTACCTATTCGGGGAGAATGGCTACTTGACACGCCGGCCGCTGACCACATTTCTCATCGAGCAGAGCATGAGTCAGTTCTTTTCCGAGTTAGGCTTTTGAAGCGGAGTGGCTCGGGGAGAACGCTATGAATCCCAAACGACTACCTACGCTTCTGGGGATTATTTCTTCCGCTTTTCTCCTGATGATAACGAGCGCGTGCGCTCCGCCCGGTGGAACGGTTCGAGTGACCGGCCTCCCGGGTGACGGTGTCCGCGTGTAGAAGATCGATCCCGTCCATCCTGGTGTCTGCTGTAGGACGTGCATTGAGTTCGCAGTGATCGAGCTTGACGAATTTGGGGCGGGTGAGCAGGACGAGATGATAGACGAAGTACGCTACATAGGCGCCTCTCCCCTTACCGGCTGTGTCGGGGGGCCCACTTTCGTCCCCTGCTCCAGTGTTGGCATTATGGAGTGCCTCCCACCTGTTGCCCCGTTTTTCCCACTCGGCAGAATTTCGATCGAGGGCGTCGGAGTCGCCTGCATCCCCGACCCGAGCTGGGAACCTGTGCCGGGGGCACGTTGGCCAAAGATTTGCAATACGACTACTATGACCGTCGAGATCGCTGACGCCGCCATCTCAGTTACGGCGAGGAAGGGAAGCACAGCCTCGGGCGTGGCACAGGAGCTGGCCACGAACATCATGCTCCACCCAAAGCTTTTCCCCCTCGTGTCGGCAGTAGTCTCCGGCAACGTAATCACCGTCTCGGCTCGGGATACGGGGGTCGAAAACTGGTACCCGTGGCAGAGTTCTTGTTCCTACATTGTAGACTACTTTCCCGATTGTGCGTTCCGCGCCGAGCTCTCGCCGATTGCTACCCTGCTACCGCAACCACCGCCATAGTGGCTTAGGCCCTGCATGAATCGGTCACCCATTGGCATTTTGGTCTTGCTACTTAGCATAGGGAGCCTCTGCGAACCAACGGTTGCTGGAGGAAGGTGGAGTCCGACCCCTACCCCTATCTTCCACGAGGGAAAAATTTTCATCCTGGGGCATGGTGTCGAATGCAAAGAAGTGCCTCTGCCAGGACTGGCGCCAGACCGGGCAGGGAGCAAAGAGCCAGCTTCTACTTCCGCGGAGGTGTGCAACACCACCTGGATCGACGTTGAAATCAAAGAGTTTTTTGTTTCTGTGAAGGCCCGCAAGAACAGCACCGCCTCTACGGTCGCCGCCGACCTTGCCGCCCGCATTGCCGCATATCCCGAACTCTCGAGCGTAGTTCGGGTTGAGGCCTCCGAGAATGTTGTGCATGTCCGGGCTACGCTGCCCGGCGTGAGGCAGCGCTATCCGTGGTCCGCTTCGTGCTCCTATATCAAAGAGTTCTTCGATGAATGTGCCTTTCGCCCTGAGCTCTCTCCCATTGCCACGCTGATGCCTCGACCGCCGAACGAAGACACGAACTGAAAACTTAGCTTCGCGCAGTTCGCGCTGCTTGTAGGGTACCCCTTCCTTGACCGCGCGTCGGAATAACGGGGGCGGCGTTGTGGGCCGGCGGTGCGCGCACTACAATCGGCTCACCATTCCACTGCCGGAGGAAGCTATGCGTCGGCTGTGCCTGATCGCCTTGATTCTGGTGAGTCTTCCGGCCCTGGGGGCCGAAACCCCACAAGACAAAGCGCGTCCCCGGGCGCGCGCACTCGGAATCGCCCCGGGAATCTTTTCCCCCGGGCCCCTGAACGCCATCACCGACGTCTCCGGCGTGCGCGTGGGGCATTTCACATTGATCCAAGGCAATGACATCCGCACCGGCGCCACCGCCATCCTGCCTCACCCGGGCAACCTGTTTCAGGAAAAAGTACCGGCAGCCATCGTGGTGGGCAACGGCTTCGGCAAGCTGGTGGGCTCCACCCAGGTCAACGAACTCGGCCAACTCGAAACCCCGATCCTGCTGACCAACACCTTGAACGTGTGGGAGGCAGCCGCGGCTCTGGTGGACTCCACCCTGGGGCAGCCCAGCAACGAAGCCGTGCGCTCGGTCAACCCGGTGGTGGGCGAGACCAACGACGGTTTTCTGAGCGATATTCGCCAGCGGCCCCTCCGCCGCGAACACTTCCTCCAGGCGTTGCGCGCGGCGGCAGCCGGCCCGGTCGAAGAAGGCTCGGTGGGCGCCGGTACGGGTACCGTGGCTTTCGGTTTCAAGGGCGGCATCGGCACCGCTTCCCGCCGCCTACCCGAAGCCTTGGGGAGCTACACGGTGGGCGTAGTGGTGCAGACCAACTTCGGCGGCATCCTCACGATTGACGGCGTGCCGGTCGGTGAAGAACTAGGTCACCACCTCTATCCCGAATATGTTGAGCCCCACAGCGGCTCTTGCATGATAGTCGTCGCCACGGACGCCCCGCTCGATGCCCGGCAGTTGAAGCGGCTGGGGCGACGCGCACTGGCCGGAATGGCGCGCACCGGCGCCGACTTTTCCCACGGCAGCGGAGATTATGTCATTGCCTTCTCAACCGCCGAATCCGTGCGTATCCCCTATCAGTCGCCGATCAATACGATCACAGTAAGCGTGGTGCGTGATTCTGACATCGATCCACTTTTTGACGCGGTCGCCGAAGCCACCGAGGAAGCGATCTACAATTCGCTCCTGCGCGCCACCACCGTCCGCGGCCGCCAAGGCCACGAAGCCCAGGCCCTGCCTCTCGCCGCCCTCCGCCGCATCCTGAAAAAGTATGGGCGGGGAAAGTAGGCCATCGCCCTACCGGAGAGCCTTCTGCGGGCCATAGCCGCACTTCAAAGCAGGCTCCCGCTAGGCTACCCGTATCTCCAAGAAACTCTCCAGAAAGCTGGCGGATGATGCGGGGTCGAAACCGCGAGCGACCCACAGCGCAATGGCCACGGGCGGGGTGAGCCTAAAAGAACTGCGGCGCTAGCGGGATTCGGCGGCGGCGAGCTCCTCATCCACGATCTGGAAGAAATGCTCGGGGGGAAGCAGCCCGGGGACGGGCCGGCCGTTGATAAAGAAAGTCGGGGTGCCCTGCACGCCCAGGCGTTCGCCCTCACGAACGTCGCGGGCCACCTCCAGCAAGGTGTCGCGCCCATCGAGGCAGCGGCGAAAGGCGGGCAGATTCAAACCCGCCCCCTGAGCCAGCTCCAGTAGCACCGTGCGCCCTTCGCGGAGCCGCGGCGCCTCCGGGAAGAGCTTCTCATGCAAGGCCCAGAAGGGCTTGTTGCCCTGGCGAAAAGCGCAGGCGGCGGCTACGGCCACATCCTCCGACCAGGAGCGCAACTCCGCCAGAGGAAAATGCTTGTAGACCAAGCGCAGTTGGCCGGGGTAGCGCTCGAACAGCGGTTTTTCCAGGGTGAGGAAGAACCGCCGGCAGTAGACACAGGTGTAATCGGAGTACTCGACGATGGTGAGGGGCGCCTCGGCGGGGCCGCGCCCCGGGGCGTTGTCCAGGCGGATTTGCTCCCGAATGGCTGAGAAGGGGTCGTCCACGTCATAGATCCGATTGTCGTAGAGCACCCGCCGGCCGTCCCGGCTGACGTAGAGCTCAAGGGGATAGCGGCGCTGTTCGTCCTCCAGCTCGAACACCACCACGGTGAAGTCTGATCCCGCGGCGGCTTCCGCTCTTTTGAACTCGAGTTTCACCGAGGGCGGCACGTTGAGCACTCGCCGCAAGTGGGAGTTGTGCCGGGCGGCCCAGCTCGCATCCACCGCGCTGCCTGCCGTGCGGGCGGCTTGGCGGCCCGCCCAGACCACTCCCAGTACAAACCCCAAGGCCAGAACTAGACTGCCGAGACGATTCATCGCTTGCCTCGCCAGCAGTCTAACACAGCTGTGGCAGTGGATCAGACCCAGTAGGTGCGGTCGAGGGTGCGATACTGCACGGCTTCGGAGAGGTGCCGGGCGGTGATCGGCTCGCTGGCGTCGAGGTCGGCGATGGTGCGCGCCACCTTGAGGATGCGGTCGTGGGCGCGGGCGCTCAACCCGAGACGCGTGATCGCGATCTCCAGCAACTTGTCTGACGGGGCATCAATTTCGCAGTAGCGGCGAATCAAGCGCGACGGCATCTGGGCGTTGGCGTAGAACGGCTTGCCCTCGAAGCGTTCCAGTTGGCGCTGGCGGGCGGCAAGCACCCGCGCCCGCACGGCCGTCGATCCCTCCCCGGGCGCCGGGCCGCGCAGTTCTTGGTAGCGCACCGCGGGGACGTCGATGTGGATGTCGATGCGGTCGAGCAAAGGGCCGGAAATCTTGCTTACGTAGCGCTGGATTTGCGGGGGCGTGCAGCGGCATTCGCGCGTGGGGTCGTTGAAGAACCCGCAGGGACAGGGGTTCATCGCCGCCACCAGCACGAAGCGAGCCGGAAAGGTCAAGCTGGTGGTGGCGCGGGAGATGGTCACCACCGCATCTTCCAGCGGCTGGCGGAGCACCTCCAGGGCGTTGCGCTGGAATTCCGGCAGCTCGTCGAGAAACAGCACCCCGTTGTGGGCCAGCGACACTTCGCCCGGGCGGGGAATGGTGCCGCCGCCGATCAGGCCGGCGTCGGAGATGGTGTGGTGAGGCGAGCGAAAGGGACGAAGGTCGACCAGGCCGCGCCCGTCTTTGAGCAAGCCAGCGACGCTGTGAATCTTGGTGGTTTGGATGGCTTCGTCCAGGGTGAGCGGCGGCAGGATGCTGGGGACGCGCTTGGCCAGCATCGTTTTGCCCGAGCCAGGCGGGCCGATCATGATGATGTTGTGGCCGCCGGCACAGGCCACCTCCAGGGCGCGCTTGGCGTGCGGCTGACCCCGGACATCGCGGAGGTCCGCGGTGTACTCGCCGGCCTCGGCCACCAGTTGCGCCGGCTGGATGCGCACCGGAAGACCCGAGTCGGGGTCGTTGATCAAGTCCACCACCTGCGGGAGGCTTCGCGCCGCGTAGACGTTTACACCCTCCACCACCGCCGCTTCCTCCGCGTTGGCTTCCGGGACGACGAGCCGCGGAATGCCCTTTTCCCGGGCGGCGACAGCAATCGAGAGCGCCCCTTTGATGGACCGCACCATGCCGTCCAACGCCAGCTCCCCCACAAACAAGAACTCGCTGAGCTCCCGCCCGAAGAAGGCGCCGGTGGCCCCCAGAAGCCCCAAGGCCATGGGAAGGTCGAAGCCTGAGCCTTCCTTCTTGATGTCCGCGGGGGCCAGGTTGATGGTGACGTTCTGATAGGTGGGAAAGTTGAAGCCGCAGTTCTTGATGGCGGACTTGATCCGCTCGCGACTCTCTTTGACAGCCGCATCAGGCAGGCCCACGGTGGTGAAGCTGCCTACGCCGCCCTGGGCCAGGTCCACTTCCACCTGCACCAGGTAGGCGTCAATGCCGAACAGGGCGGCGCTCTGCGTTTTGAAGAGCATGGCAAGTCTCAGCGGCTCGGGCTGCCGATAGGGTATGACAACCGAGCCGCTGTTTCAATCGGAAGGCTGGCTGGAGCCACGGGACTGGTGCCGCGTGCGGCTAGGGCTGGGAGCGGGCGCCGCGGGCCGCGCCCCATTTCTGTCGCGCCCAGTCAAGCAGCCGCCGCGCCCAGCGGTACTCCGGCGCCAGCAAGAGCAGCCCGGCGGCGATCATGGCAATGCCCTGCAAAAACGGAAGGAACAGCCCCACGATGCCGAGGCCAATCAGGGCAAAGCCGAGAATGATGCGCGCCAAACGCGCTGCCTGTGCCACGGAATCCTTACTCCTTCCACCCGATAGGGGATGCGGGCCGGAGCCCCATTGTACATCGTTCCGCTCACTCCGCGGCCTTTCGCCGAACCGGGTGGCGTGCTAGAATCGGCCCCGAGTCAGACCGTGGGCGGCGAGTGAGCCACAGGACGCCCGCGGGAAGTCCCATGAAACTGGGTTTAATTGGCACCCACGGCGTCGGCAAGACCACGCTCGCCTACGACGTGTGCGCCCGGCTCAAGAGAGCCGGCGAGAACGTGGAGCTGGTGACCGAGGTGGCTCGCCGCTCTCCCCTGCCCATCAACGAAACCACCACCCTCGAGGGCCAGCTCTGGATCCTGCACGCCCAGATCGCAGCCGAGCTGGAGGCCGCCTGCCGCGCCCCCTACGTGCTCTGCGATCGCTCGGTGCTGGACAACTACTGCTACCTGGTGAACAAGTGCGGTCGCCAACCGGAGCTCGAGCGGTGGCTGGAGCGCTGGCTGGAAAGCTATCACCTGCTGGTGGGAGTGCCTCTGGTGCGGGAGTCGATCTACTCGGAGGGCTTCCGCCAGCCCAGCCTCGCCGATGGACTCCGCGCCACCGACCGCGCCTTCCAGCAGCGCATCGATGCCCTGCTCAAGGAGCTGCTCACGGAACCGCCCTTCGAGCGCTTCGCCGAGCGCGTGCTGTGGCTCGACGGCATCCGGCAGTCCCAGTGGGCCGAAACCGTCTGGGAGCGGCTCGATTCCTGGCGGGGCCCGAAGCCGGAGCTGCCGGACCCCACCCGCGCCGCTCACTAGGCCCTCCATGCCCGGCTCGCAGCAGAGGTCGAACCCGAGCCGGGTTGGCACCGGGGACAGAAGTAGGCGCTGCGCCCGGTCAGCACCATCCGCTCGATAGGCACAGTACACCGCGGGCAGGGCTCCCCGGCGCGGCCGTAAACCCGCAAGTAGTTCTGGTAACCTCCGGGCACGCCGTCGGCGGTGCGATAGTCGGAGACTGACGTACCCTGGCCGGCAATCGCCTCCCGCAACACCCCGCGCACGGCGCGGAACAGCCGGGCCAGCTCCCGCCGCCCGAGTGTGCCGGCCGAGCGCCGGGGATGAATCCCGGCGACGTAGAGGGTCTCGTTGCTGTAGATGTTCCCCAGCCCGCGCAGCCGGTTCTGGTTCAGCAACAGGTTTTTGACCGGGAGACGCCGACCGGCAAACATCCCGCAGAAGCGTGCGAAGGTGAGTCGAAGAGGCTCAGGGCCGTGGGCGGCGAAGTAGTCGCGCAAATCGGCTTCGGGCAGCACCAGCATTTTTCCGAAGCGGCGCTGATCCCGAAAGCGGAGTTGCGCGCCGCCACTGAGCCACGCGACGACGTGCGTATGCTTCAAGAACGGCGCCGTGGGCGCGCAGACGTAGAACTGACCGGTCATTCCCAGGTGAACGATCCAGTAGTGCGAGGGGAGGCGCGGGCCCCGGGGGTGCAATTGCAGCAGGATGTACTTGCCCCGGCGCGTGATCCGAGCAATGCGGGCGTCGATGAGAGCGCGGCCGAGCCCGCGCACGCTGCCCCGCACCACCAGCGGTTGCAGAACGCGAAGACGCAAGATGCGCCGACCTGCGATGCGGGGGCGCAGGCCGCGCACTACGGTCTCGACTTCGGGTAGTTCCGGCATCAGAAACCTTCTCCGGCAGCCTCCCGGGATTATCTCACCTTGCTCTGCTTACCGACAGCCAGTATGCTTGAGCGTCGAGAGGTCCGTGGAGGCGTCCAGGCATTCCCCTGAATCGGCCCGAGTTGCTGCTATATCCAATTCTGGGAAGCTCCGCGGGAGCTCGCAACACCAAGAAGGGCGAACCGGATGTTCTACGCATTGATGGGCGGAGTATTGTTGCTCGCTTTTGCCAACGGAGCGAACGACAACTTCAAAGGTGTGGCCACCCTCTGGGGCACCGGCCGCTATCCCTACCGCACGGTTCTGCTCTGGGGGACATTTTGCACTTTCGCGGGTTCCGTCGCGGCGATGACATTGGCGGGCGGCCTGCTAAGAATCTTCAACGGCAGTCGCTTTCTGGGAACCGCCACTAGTCTCGATCCCGGTTTCCTGGCCGCTGTGGCGCTCGGTGGCGCCACGACCGTGCTCCTGGCAACCCGGCTGGGCGCGCCCATTTCCACCACGCACGCCCTGACCGGGAGCCTGGTGGGCGCGGGCCTGCTGGCCGTAGGCGCAGTGGGAATCAAGTGGGCGGCGCTCGTCACTGCGGTTGCCCTGCCCTTGCTGATTTCCCCGTTGCTGGCGATGGGACTCACCCTCGGCGTCTTCCCACCGCTCGCCCGCTGGCTCCGCTCGCGGAGCTGCCTCTGCCTGACCGAACCGGCACCCCTACTCTTGGACTCCGGAGATGCGGCCCGCGCAGCACGCGGCTTCTGGCCCGCCTTGCGTCTCGCTCACCGCTCGGACTGCACCCGCGGCGATGAGCTTAGTCGCTGGAACACGGAAGTGCTGGTGCACTGGAGCTCAGCCGGCGTGATCAGTTTCGCCCGCGGCCTGAACGACACCCCGAAGATCGCCGCGCTGCTGCTTTCCGCCCCGCTGCTGGGGGCGACGACGACCTTCGTGCTGATCGCCGCCGCAATGGCGGTGGGCGGTCTGCTGGCGGCGGTAGGCGTCGCCCGCACAATGTCGCAGCGAGTGACCCGAATCGAGCCGGTCCCGGGAACGAGCGCGAACCTGGTGGGGGCATTGCTGGTGGGAATGGCCTCGCGCTGGGGCGTTCCGGTTTCAACCACCCACGTAACCATGGGTGGTATCTTCGGCGTGGGCCTCCACCAGCGTGCGCAGACCAACTGGATGCTGGCGCGCCAGATTGTGCTAGCCTGGGTGGTTACCTTTCCCCTGGGGCTGGCCGGCGGACTCGGGTTCTACTCTCTGCTCAAGACTCTGGCTTGATGGAGGAATTGAGTTATGTCCCATGCAGCTTCTCTCGATACCGAAAAGGCGGTGCAGAGGCGCTACAGCCGGGCCGCCCGCGCCAAGACATCGGCGCTGTGCTGCTCGGTGAGTTACGAACCCCGCTACCTGGCCGTGATTCCCGCGGAGATTCTCGAGCGCGACTATGGCTGCGGCGACCCCTCACGCTTCGTCCAATCGGGTGACACCGTGCTGGATCTGGGCTGCGGGGCGGGCAAGATTTGCTACATCGCGGCGCAGATCGTGGGCCCCCAGGGCAAAGTGATCGGTGTGGACTTCAACCCCGAGATGCTCGCCCTGACTCGCAAGCACCAGCCGACCATCGCCGCCCGCTTGGGCTACGACAACGTGGTCTTCCACCGCGCCCGCATCCAGAACCTAGCCCTGCCGCTCGACGACGTGGACGCCTACCTGAAAGCCCATCCGGTAGGCGGGGCCGGGGAGCTGGCCGACTTCGAGGCCTTCACCGAGCGGCTGCGCGCGGCCGCCCCGCTCATCCCCAACGAATCGGTGGATGTCATCGTGTCGAACTGCGTGCTCAACCTGGTGAGAGACAGCGACAAACGGAAGCTGTTCGCCGAGTTGTATCGCGTCCTGAAGCGCGGCGGGCGGGTAGCCATCAGCGACATTGTCGCGGACGAAGAGGTGCCCGCGGCCATCAAGCGCGACCCAGAGCTGTGGAGCGGCTGCCTGGCGGGTGCCTTCCGCGAAGACAAGTTCCTGGAAGCGTTCGAGCGCGCCGGCTTCCACGCCATCCAGATGGAAAAATACGACCCGAAACCCTGGCAGACGGTGCGCGGCATCGAGTTCCGCTCCATCACCGTGACCGCCCGCAAGGGGAAGGAAGGCCCCTGCCGGGAGCGCTCCCAGGCGGTGATCTACAAAGGACCGTGGAAGGAAGTAGAGGACGACGACGGGCACCGGCTCCGCCGCGGCCAGCGCATGGCGGTATGCGACAAAACCTACAAGATTCTGACCCAGGCGCCTTACGCCGACTCCGTCATTCCGGTGCCGCCTCGGCGAGAAGTCCCGTTGAGCAAAGCCCGCGGCTTCCTCTGCCCCGGGGCGGCGCTGCGTGACCCCCGGGAAACCAAAGGGAAGCGCTATCGCAAAACCATCTCGCCCACCCGGAGCGTCTGTGGGCCGGAGGGATGCTGCTGATGGTCACCGCACCCACCACCCTTCTCCGCCGCCATCCCGACGGCTTGGGGCTGGCCAATGCCAAAGGGGAGCAACGCGGCTACGCCGAGCCCAAGCAGGTGAACGGCCGGTTTGTGCTCGAAGACTTGTGGGTGATGCAGGGCTCGCTGTGCGACCTGAAGTGCACGCACTGCTATACGGCCTCTTCGCCCACCAACAACCGCCTGCAGCAAATCAGCTTCGAGGAGCTGCGGCCGCACCTGGAGGCTGCCGCCTGCTTTGGGGTGCAGAAAATCTACTTCACCGGGGGTGAAGTATTCGTCAACGAAGCAGTGCTGCGCGGCCGAGCTACGCTGAACGAGGAATTTGTGCACAGCCTGCGGTACGCACTCCAAATCGCCCCCGTGGAAATCCTCACCAACGGCCGGCGCTACATCCGGAACCACTTCGACATCCTGGGCCGGCTGCGGGCGCGCCACGGCGACCGTCTGCAGTTGCGCATCACGCTGGAAAGCCCGCGGGCAGAGGAGCACGACGCGATCCGCGGCAAGGGCACGTTTGCGCAAACGGTGGAAACCATTACTCAACTGCAAGCCTTGGGTTTCGCCCCCATCATCACGGCCGAGCGTCCGTTCCTCTCCGAGCAAAGCGACGAAGAAATCCGCGCCGCCTACCAAGCGCTCTTCCCCGGGCCGGTTGAGGTCAACCTGATCGAAAACGTTCTGGAGATGGGGCACCAACTGGTGCAGATCGGCAAGCGCGGCCAAGCGCCCCAGCCCGAGGTGTTCATCACCACCGGCTGCTTTTCCATCCTGGGGAAGCCGCCCGAGTCGCTGATGTGCCACTACAGCCGCTGCTTGCAGAAGATCGAAGGGCAGCTCCGCTACTATCCGTGCCCGGTCATCTACGACGACGCCCGCTTCACGCTGGGCACGACGCTCGAAGAATCCTTTCGCCGTGTCTATCTGGCCCACAAGAACTGCTACGATTACTGCCTGAAGGGCAAGGGCGCGACCTGCCGCACCCGGCCGCTCTAGGCTTTCAACCCCTCGGCCACGCCCAAGGCACGGAGGATCCTATGCGCATCGGTGTGATTCCCGAAGCAGCCCGGGAGTGGTTGACCCTGCGCGGCCACCGCTTTCCCCAGCCGCTGTTTGACGTCATGGGGACGATGCTGCTGAGCCGGGCGGTGATGGCTGGAGTCCACTTCGGCGTCTTCAACCGCCTGGCGCGGGGCGCAAAGACAGCCGACGAACTGGCGGCTGAAACCCGCTCCGACAAGCACGGAATGAAGCTGCTGCTCGACGCCCTGGTCGCCTGCCGCTACCTAACCCGAGAAAATGGCCGTTACCGCAACGCCACTCTGGGCGCGCGCTGGCTCGTCTGCGAAGCTCCTCAAACACTGGCGAACTTCGTGCGCTTCAACTACGACCAATGGGAGTGGGTCAGTCACTTAGAGCAGTACATCCAGCACGGTGCGGCACAGGACATTCACGTCAAACTCAATGCCTCGCAATGGCGAAACTATATGCTCGGCCTGAAAGACATCGCCACGCTCTCCGCCGCGGAGCTGGTTTCCAAGATCAAATGGGCGCCGCCGCCGCGCCGCCTGCTCGATGTGGGCGGAGGCCACAGCTACTATTCCATCGCTATGTGCCGCCGCTATCCTGGACTGCAAGCGAGTGTAGTCGACCTCGAGCCCGCGGTTCGCATCGGGCGCGAACTGGTGGCGCAGGCCGGCTTGAGCCCGCGAATCAGCTTCCGCGCCGGAAGTCTGACCGAGACCGCGTTCGGCGAACACCACGACATCGCTTTTCTCTTCAACGTCATGCACCACCTCGACGAAGAAACCAACCGGGAGACCCTGCGGCGGCTCCACGCCGCACTCGGGCCGCAGGGAAGACTGGTCGTCTGGGAATCCTTTCGGGAAGAGCGCGAGAAAATGCAAAAGGACCAACTGGGCAGTTTGCTGGCGCTCTTCTTCGGAGTGACCAGCAAGCAGCAGACGTACGCATTCGATCAGGTGGCGGAGTGGACCCGGCAGGCGGGCTTCAAAAGGCTGCAGCACCAGAAGTTACGCAGCGCGCCCCACGCCGGCCTCCTGCTGGCCACCAAATAGCGGGCGCGCCCACCGCCGAGCTGGCACCCGGGCAGCGGCGCGCCTATCCCGGGGAGAGAGATTAGGGCGCCGGAAGAAATAGTCGCGGCCAGCGGTTTTTTCGCGGGATTTCCTAGAGCAGAAACAGCTTCAGCACAAAGCCCACATAGAGGACCAACAAGACTGCTCCCTCGCTGCGACTCATCCGGTGGCCGCTGCGCAGGAAAAGCGCCATGGCGGCGGAGAAAAACAGCAGAGCGACGAACTCGAACGACAGCAAGGAAGCATCCACCTTCACCGGGCGAATCAGCGCGCTGACTCCCAACGCCCCCAAGATGTTGAACAGGTTGCTGCCCACCAGGTTGCCCACCAGCAGGCCCGCCTCGTGGCGCAGGGCGGCTACGATCGAGGTGGCCAGCTCCGGCAAAGAACTCCCCACAGCCACCAGGGTCGCCGCAATCACCAATTCGCTGATGCCGGCGTAGCGGGCCAAGTCAGCCGCCGCGCGCACCAGCAAGTGCCCGCCCCCGACCAACACCGCCAGGCCAATCGTTACCAAGGTGAGTTCACGCACATAGCGAAACCGCGGGTGCAGCCGCTGCTGAGGCGAACTCTCGAATTGGGCCGCGACCGGAGGCGGCTCTCCCAAGGCCCAATGAAGCGACAGCCGCGTGAACACAACCAGTGTGGCCAGCAGCAGCAGTCCCTCCAGCCGTCCAAAGCTCATCCGCCAGGCCAGGGCGTAGAAGGCCAGAGTGACGCCCAGCATAAAAGGCAACTCGCGTTGAGCGAGCCTGGAGGCGACATGTACGGGGGAAAGGACGGCGCTCAAGGCCAGGATGAGACCGACGTTGGCCACGTTGCTGCCCAGGACGTTCCCCAGCGCCACGTCGGTCTTGCCCTGGGCGGCGGCCACCACGCAGACCACCATCTCGGGCATCGAGGTGCCGAAGGCGACGATGGTCAAGCCAATGAAGAGCGGGCGGACCCGCAGGGCCAACGCGAGCCGGCTGGCGCCGCGCACCAGCCACTCCGCACCGAAATACAGCCCCGCCAGACCCAGCAGCAACGAAAGCAGCGAGCTCAGCATTCGCCTCTATGGCAGCACAGCAAGAATGCGGACCGGGCCGCCGGAGCCGCCTTCGAGCTTGATGGGGGCCACGATGAGCAACGCGCCGCTCTCGGGCAACGAACTGAGGTCGGCGAGGTTTTCGAGATGATACAGCCCGGCGCGATGAGAGAGCCGATGGACTTCGAAATCTTTCGACGCCCCGTAGTCCACGCTGAATGTATCAATGCCGAGGCCGACGACACCGCGCTCAATCAGGATTTCAACCGCGGCAACGGAAAAGCCGGGAAAGTGCATCACCTCTTCTTCGTCCCGATTGCGGTACCGCTGCTCGTCGGGCCAACGCTCGGCCCAGCCGGTTCGCGCCAGCACGATGGCGCCGGAGGGAATCCGGCCGTGGCGCTGCTCCCACTCCTGCACATCCTCCGCCTGGACGCGATAGTCCGGATCGGCTGCTACCTGCCGGCGCACCTCCAGCACCACCGCCGGGCCGAACAACCGCTCGGGGGGGATCTCATCCACGGAGGTGGTGCCCGGGGGAAAGTGAATCGGCGCGTCTAAGTGGGTGCCGAAGTGCTCGAGCATCCAGAAGCTGCGGCTGAAATAGCCCGCCTCTTCGGCGCGCCGGTTGACCCGGGCCTCAAAAGTGCGCGTATCCCCGGGCCACGCCGGCAGCTTATCGCTGATCGAATAGCTGAGGTCGACCACGCGAGCCTGGCCGCGCACGGCGGCCGCGACCGCGCCCGCGGCACTCTGCGGCGCTGCTGAGGATTTCCACCCCGGTCCGCGGAGGACGTGACCCGGAAGCGCCCCGGTCCGGCGACCCTGGTCGAGCACGAGCTCACCGTTGACCAGGACGTACTCGACCCCCTGGCTGTAGTGGCGGGACTCCTCGAAGCTGGCGTGGTCGCGGATGTGCTCGAAGTCGAAGATAACGATGTCGGCGTAGAAGCCCGGCAGCAGCAGGCCCCGGCCCACGAGCCCCAACCGCTGCGCCGGGAGCGAGGTCATCTTGCGGATGGCCTCTTCCAGGGATAGCAGCTCTTGCTCGCGGACATAGCGGCCCAGAATCCGCGGGAAGGTGCCGTAGGCGCGGGGGTGAGGCTTCGAGTCCCGGAGCGGCCCGTCGGTAGCCACGGCGGCCGAGTCAATCCCCACGCTGACCCACGGCTGCTGCAACGCCAGCTTAACGTCCTCCTCCGACATCAGAAAATAGATGGCGCTGGTCTCGGCCTGATCGGCGAGCAGAAGATCAAACAGCGTCTCCCGGGGGTCCTCGCCTCGCTCGCGGGCGATTTCGGCTAGCCGCTTCCGCACATAGGGATTCAGGTCCGGGTTGCGAACAGAGGAAATCAGCACACCCTCGGCGCCACCGGCCATCCAGTAAAGGTTTTCCCAGTTGCCATCCGGCTGACTCAATTCGCGCCGGAGGCGGGCGCGGGTGGCCGGGTGGCGAAGGCGGTTCAAAAGGTCTTCGCGGCCGCCCGCGTGCGCCCAGGGAGGAATGCAAGCGCGCAGTGCGGTAGCGCTGGCCACGTAGGGGTACTGGTCGGCGGCAATGTCGAGTCCGGCGGCGCGGGCGGCCTTGATGCGCGCGATGACCTCGCCCATCCGGCCCCACAGATTCTGCCCGGCTGCCTTCAGGTGGAAGATCTCAACAGGGATGTGAGCCTGGCGGGCGATGGTGAAGGTCTCCTCGAGTGCCCGGAAGATGCCGCGGCCTTCGCTGCGCATGTGGGTCGCGTAAATGCCCCCGTGGGCGGAGGCGACCCGGGCCAGGGCCACCAGCTCATCCGTGCGGGCGTAATTGGCCGGCGCATAGATCAGCGACGTGGAGAGCCCTTGCGCCCCCTGGCGCATGGCTTCTTCGACTAGGCGCTCCATCTCGGCCAACTCGTCGCCCGTGGGGGCGCGGTTCTCCGAACCCATCACCACCCGGCGTACCTGGGTGGCGCCCACGTAACTGCCGAAGTTGATGGCAATGCCCTGACGTTCGAGCCGCGCGAAGTAGCCGGCGAAGTCATACCAGTCGATCTGCCCGCCGAAGGGCCCGGGGCGCGGCACCGCACCCGGGTTTTGCGGAGCGGCGGAGCTGCCTTCGCCGGTGATCTCGGTGGTGACGCCCTGGCGGACTTTGCTTTCGGCGCGCGGATCCACGAGCAGGGTAAACTCCGACTGGCCGAGCATATCGATGAAGCCTGGGGCGACGACCAGGCCGGTGGCGTCAATTACCCGCCGCGCCGGCGCGCCCGCCAAGCGGCCCCGGGCAACGACGCGGTCGCCGCGCACGCCCAGGTCGGCGGTTGTCCAGGGGTTGCCGGTCCCGTCCACCAGGCGGCCGCCGACGATCAGAACGTCATAGCGCGGCGGGGCAGCGTCACCGGCCAGCAAGCTGGCCGCAATCAGCAAGAAGCTGGAGAGCGCCACCAGCGAGAACGGCGTCTTGCCTGCTTTCATACCGGGCTTCCTCCCGCGGAAAACGCGGTGCGCACCGGCTAACGGAATAGGCCCCGGCCCATCCCCGCCATGCGCAGAATCTCATTGTATTCCTGTTCACTGAGCGGGGAGACAGCCAGGCGAGGCTGGGCGAGAAACCTCATTCGGCGCAAGGCACGGTTGAGCTTGAGTTCTTTCAGCGGCACCGAGCGCGGCAGACGCTCGATCGCTTTCAGATCCACCACCAGAAACGGTTTGCCTCGCTCGTGGGGTTCAGGGTAGGGGTCGGAGGCGGTCACCGCCAGGGCGTAAACCGAACGGTCCGGGGCGCTGTGGTAGCAGAGCACGTGATCGCCCTTGCGCACCTGTTTGAGGTAGCGTTGCGCGGCGCTGCTCCGGATGTTATCCCAAAGCTCTTTGCCTTTGACGAAGAGGGTATCCCAATGGTAGCGCATGGGGTCGGCGGTAAAAAGCCAGTAGCGGCTCAATCGGGTCGCCTCCGGGCTCGCCGGCGTAGCCTCAGCCGCGGGGGGCGCTGCGGGGAATGACTAAAGGAGACCAGCTCTGTCTCCCGGGATGAATTCATGCTCGTTGTCCCCCGGGTTATGTTCGCCGCCGGGCTGATTCGCGCCGGACGCGCTCAGCCCTCGAACCCCACCACGATATCGTCGCCTTCCACCTTCACCTCAAAGGTCTGCACCTTAATCTCTCGGTTGAAGATGGCTGCCCCGGACTTGACGTTATACTGCCAGCCGTGCCACGGGCAGGTCACCACTTCGTCTTCGAGCGCCCCCTGGCCGAGCGGGCCACCCCGGTGGAGGCAGGTGTTCTCCAGAGCATAGTATTCGCCCCCGACGTTGAACAAGGCGATCACTTTGCCGTTGGCGTGGAACTCCCGCGCCGTCCCGGGGGGCATTTCGTTCACTTTGGCCACCTTGATGTAATTGGGCATAGGCGCTGCGCTCCTGGGTTGGGTGAGGGCGGTAGGTGATGGGCCGCGCTCAACGGGGTTGAGGCGTCTGCGCGACCATCACGCTCTTCTTGAAGCCCTCTAGCATGCTCTCGTCCAGGCGCACTTCCGTGGGCCGTTTGGCTAGGCTCATTTGGTCAATCTTGTCCTGCAACTTCAGCAAGGCGTAGAAAAGATTCTCTGGGCGCGGCGGGCAGCCTACCACGTAGACGTCCACCGGCACGATCTTGTCCATTCCCTGCAAGACAGAATAAACGTTGAAGGGCCCACCCACGCTGGAGCAGGCGCCCATCGAAATGCACCACTTCGGCTCCGGCATCTGGTCCCA
>JBHHYS010000015.1:0-35840 GCA_046757645.1 Terriglobia bacterium
GAGTTCGCGCTTGGTGCCGTCGGGTTCAGTCAGCAAGAAGCTCTTCGTGCCGAGGATGTTGGTAAATGGGCCTTCGAGGTAGGCGAAGCCCAGGCGGAAACCGTAGCTGGGGAAGTCGCGGTCAGCGTTGAAGGTGGCCGTCATGCTGGGGGAGAGCGGGGAGATGGTCCAGACGCGGCTGTTGTAGTAAAGCGTCAGGTTGAGATCGAGCCCGTTGCGGCCCGGCAGCCTTAGAATCGGGATGGCGTAGGTATAGCTCTCGCTCCCCGGAAGAGTGTCGAGGTCGTCCTGCGAGGCTCCCTGGCCATCGCCTGGGGCTGGGTAGAGAACAAACCCGACTTTCCCCGCGCATTGCGAGATTCAGGGCGGGCCTGGATAGTGCCGGCGTTGTACGTGGCCGAATCGGGATCCGGCTCGCAGGTGCCATTGCAGATCGGGCCGCCACCTTGAGCAGTAACGGACGGGGGCCCGAGCAGCGTCAGGGCAGCAAGAAAGACCCCGCTGCAAACGGCCACCAGGGTGACGAAGAGTACCGGCTGGTCTTCACGGCGCATGAAAACCCTCCTTCTAGGCTCTTTTAACTAAGAAACATTCGTGACGCCTTTCCTTATGACTCGGGTTTATACCTTTACGTACCCCGCTCTGGCAGCATTGCTTCCATTACTTTTCAATTAGGCTTCTCGGGCTAGGTGCTCCCCTTCGGAAACGGGGGCTCTGGTCAGGCCGAGATCGTGGTTGGGCTTCTGTCGCTTGAACTTGGGCTTGACCAACCCCTACTTGCGGAGGATTGTGCTCCCACGGGTGTGCGGGATGTCAAGTTGTACCGAGTACAGCGAAGAAAACGGGAAGATTGACCACTCCCCTCCCAGAATAGGCCCTACGTCAGGCCACATCGTCTTGGGGGAGCGTCCCAAAACCGTGTGGTTTCGGCACTGTTGGAAAAGAGTAAAGCGTGCACAAGAAATCAACGACGTAGGAACACTGTTGTGGGCTACCCTTTTGGCTACACCAATCTTCACCCTGGGACAAACTCCCAGCAACACTGCCTAGCTCAGTATTGCGCGGCTCACATGTTCTGTCCAGCAGTCAATCGAGCGCTGGTATACTTCAACTAACTATTCTCTAGCAGCGAGTAGGCTGGATCCTCTCGATGGGAAACGACCCCCTCCTAGAGCGCATCGACCAAGTCCTCCGGGACAACAAGCGGACTGAGACTTTATTCATTATTCTAGCAGTTATTCTGTTTCTCCTTGGGATTGTGGCTTTCGTCGTCGCACTGGTCACAAAGAATCTCATATTGGCATCTCCCTCAGTAGTGACCACCCTTCTGCTGTATTGGCCAATGAATCAGATTCGAAAGATTCGACGTGAGAACATAGCGTTGGCAACCGCTCCTGCCTTGATAGCAAGACTTCCAGCAGCTGAGGCAGCAGCTCAGATCCAGCGGTAACTAGAGAGGCTGCTTGACACAAAGGAATGACCTCGATGGCCAGGTCTGACAAGCCGAGGCAAGTTCTTCTTGAAGCTCTTCGACAGCTTTATGGACAAGCGGCAAGGGTAGGACCAGAAGGAGCTGACAACTTTCTTCAGGGTGGAGATGGGAAGTTCTTAGGAAGGATTACAGACAACCTCTACGACAGAAATTCCATTACGAATCCCTACGGCCCGTACGGAAGCCCTTACTCTCCTACGAGCATCCACAACGAATACTCGATCTATGCGAATCCGTACTCAGCCCTGAGTATGAACAACATTTATGCCACCAATGCCCCGATACTCTATTTGGCAGGAAGGGAACGGGGAAGGGTGACAAGGAATCAATTTGTCCACAATCGCATAGACCCTGAGGTTTTTGTGTACCTTCTCGAGCATGATGTGCAGTCCATATTGAACAATCAAATACCCGATGCAATTCCAGACTTGGGCCCCATCGTTGGGAGATCCTACGTCTTGGCTGCCGACGGCACATTCCTGGGGAGTCTGAACCCCAACCCGTATGACCAAGAGTCAATCTTCAACGAATATGGACCCTATGGCAGCAAGTACTCTCCGACCTCAATTTTCAATGAGTTTGGAACATACGGCAGCAAGTTTTCACACTTGAGCCCATACAATCCTTATTCGTACAACCACCAGTTTTGTATTTGGATGGAGAGCCGGTTGGCTATGTGTCGACGAACAAATTCCTCCAAGGAACTGTGGTTCATCCAGACCACCTAAAAACCTGGGTACGTGCAAAGTGGCGATAGGAAAAAAGGGATTAAGCAACTCAGCAAACCTCCCATTCTGGCGTTTGTCTCCGGAACCAACAGCCTGCCAAAAGGGTCTCCGCAAACCAAGCTGGAAGAGATTGATTTTTCAGGAGTGGTAGCTGAAATTTGTGGCCTGCCAAAACCACATGTTTTTGGCGCAGGCTGGTCTACTCCGGGAAGTTCATGCGGCGCAGCAGGTCTTGGAAGCGCTACTTCGGTGGGTTTTCTTGTGCGTGCTTGGCGCGGATGGCCTTGGCGGGGGCCTCCGACGTTTCTGCTTCGGCGTTGCGCCCCATCTTGCGCAGAAGGGCAGCGTAGTTCTCTAGAGTGGTGGCCACAGCGGGGTGCTCCGGCCCCAGGGCTTTCTCAGCAATTGCCAACGCCCGCTGGTGGAGCAGCTCGGCCTGCTCATATTTACCCTGCGCGCGATAGAGTTCCGCCAGGTTGTTGAGGCTGGCGGCAAAGCGCGGGTCTTGCTCTCCGAACTTCTCAGCTTCTTGGAGCGCGGCCAAGAGCAGCTTCTCGGCCTCGGCGTAGTCAGCCTGCTGGTAAGCTTTTACGGCGTCTGCCATTAGGGTTTCCCACCGCGTCTCTTGGGATAAGGCGGCTACGGGCCAGAGGGTCAGACACAGCAATCCCGCCAGGAGCCAGCGGTCATTGCCCCGCTTCATAGCAAGGGAAACCTCCTCTCTTTGGCGCCACCTTACGTTGCCCCTGCAGGCAAGTCAACCCAGGGTGTGCCGAAACCATTTCTTTCCGACACAGAAAGGCTAACCAAGCGGAAGCATCAATCGGAGAAGGTCTTACGGAGCTGAAAAGGGTTTCGGAACAGTTTCAGAACAACAAGCCTCGAATACCCTGCAAGGCCAGAGGAAACCGCTTGTGCAGGAACCCTCGATTGTAACGTAACGTTACGTAACGTCACGGGGTTCACGTCCGCTGAGCACTTTAGTCCCCCTCCAACTCTGGAAATCGCGGTTTTGAGAAAGCAACCGTAAGAGTTCCGCATTCCGGGCACGCTCCGTGCTTGGCTGGGCCTTCATAGCCACAGGTGCACTCTATGTAGTAATCCTGCCGGATGATCATGTGGCGCTTCTTCTTCCGGCCTTCAGCGCAAATGTCGCGGGAACGGCGCGGGCTAATCCCTCCCAATCCTGCTAGAGAATCGGCGAAGAACACCCTTTGCTTTTCCGGTGTCCTTGGAAACTTCGGCTCCGTCCGAATTTTCTCTATGAGGGCGAACCGAATTGGCGCAAACTTACTTATGACGTAATCGGGGGCTTTTTCAAAAAGACGGCCAAATTCTTCCTCCGACTGAGCCTTCAAAAAAGCCTCGGCCAAGACATTCCAGTTCTGCTCCAGAGCCAATCCAAAGTTATAGGCGCGACTCTGGATTTCCGATTTTCTGACCCCAGGGCGGCCACGAGGCCGTTTGTTGGAATCCCTGTCAAGTGCTTTTTGAACTGTTTTCGCCAGTTTCCTTGATTTCCGCATTTTTGCGGAAATCTCCCGAATTTGATGGGGGAATTTTACGGCAAAAGTCCGACAAATAGCCGAGAATTATGCGGATAGAGAATCTTAGCTAGCTCGCTTTTGCATTCTGACCCCGCTCTTCCCGCAAAAATCCGGCTTATGATAGCCGTGCGAAAGGATGCACATGCATGGCCGTACCGGACGGGGTTGAAACAATGGCACAGCTAGCCAGCAAGCGAGCGTTCCCCTGCCCGGTCTGCAATGCGTCATTGGACGTGCGCGAGAGCAAGAAAGGCAAACCTTACGTGGTGTGCGACTACTGCGGGGTCCAGACGTTTGTTCGTAATCCCGCTGGCATCCGCGCCTTCAACCGCAAGGTAGAGAGCGCAGACAGGAAAGGGGTCTGGGAGACCATAACCGAAATGGAGAGACGCTACCGCAAGCAGTGTCCAGAGTGCGGTCATACGTTTTGGATTGAAGCGTCCCAAATCGAGACCAGTTGGTTTGATGGGAAGTTCGTTGGCTACCGCTGCCCGCAAGACGGTTGCGACGGCATCATCAAAGAGGACTAGACCCAAATGAGGATCACCGTCATGGGCGGATTGGCCATCGCCGGAGTTGTCATCTCCGTGATCTTGCTTGTTTACATCCTAAAGCGAGAGGAAGAAGCGCGAAGAAACAAGAAGGACCCGGAGAACCCACACATTATGTGAGGTACTCAATTTGCTCCGCAATGAAAAACCTCTTCAACATCCGCGAAGCAGCACAGTACACAGGGCTTTCCCCCAATACGCTCTATAGCTGGGTCTGGCAGAAGAAAATCCCCTACGTCAAGTTGGGAAAGGCCGTGCGCTTCGCCGTTGCCGACCTCGACAAGTTTATCGAGTTGCATCGGATTGAGCCTGAGAGTAAGCTCCCACCCCATGATGAGGAACTGCCTCACGAAAGGGGGTGAAAAAGAAGTGGCGATCTTCCGCAAACACGGCCATTGGTATATCGACTATTACGTCGATACCAAACGAGTCCGGGAAAGGGTTGGGACGCGGAAGGCGGATGCGGAAAAGGCGCTTGCGATTCGCAAGGCTGAAATCGCCCAAGGCCGATTTCAGATGAAACCCAAGCACACCTCTCCTCGCTTCGAGCAATTCGTTCCCCGCTACTTGGAGTACGTCAAAGCCAACAAACGGGGGCTTCGCAGCGAGCAGTACCGCATCCGCACTCTGGCCCGATTCTTTTCCGGGAAGCGCCTCTCGGACGTTACATCGTGGGATGTCGAGCGTTATAAAGCCGAGCGTCGAAAGACAGTGAAAGCAGCGACCGTTAATCGTGAACTCGGCAACCTCAAGCACATGCTCAATATGGCCGTCCGCTGGGGAATGCTGGACAAGAACCGCATCCGGGACGTTACGCTCCTGCACGTGGTGAAGCGACCGGAGCGGATTCTAGGCCGTGCCGAGGAAGAGCGCCTGCTCGCCGCTTGTGATCGGACCCGTGCTCCGCATCTGCGAGCCATTATGACGCTGGCTCTCCATACCGGGATGCGTAAGGGCGAAATCCTCAGCCTGGAATGGAGTCAAGTGGACCTGGCGGAACGCACCGTGCGGATTGACCGGGCCAAGAGCAAGTATGGCGAGCGGACAATCTATCTAAATGAGTCTGCCTATCGTACTCTGTGGCAGCTTTGGCAAGGGCAGCAGAATCGCTTTGTCTTCCCGAGTCCTCGCAACCCGGCGGAGCCTATCCGGGACCACAAGATGGGCTTCTGGCGGGCTGTGAAGCTGGCGGGTATCCGGCACATCCGCTTCCACGATCTGCGCCACACGTTCGCTACACGGCTTGTACAGGCCGGTGTAGACCTGATCACCGTTCAACAGCTACTGGGACACTCCTCCATCCGTATGACCGCCCGCTACGCTCACTCTCTCAGGGAAAACAAAGTAGCCGCCGTGGGACTCCTGGACCGGCCCGAGGTGTCTAGTCATGGACACTATTTGGACACCAAGGCCGTTTGGGGGGCCTTGCCAAGAACCGCTAACCGAGTACAATTGCAAGAGATAGGCGCGTAGCTCAGCTGGTTAGAGCGCTACCTTGACACGGTAGAGGTCTCGGGTTCGAGTCCCGACGCGCCTACCACTGCAATTGATGGCTTTCCTTTACATTCTCCAAAGCGAATCTACCCGCCGGTTCTACATAGGCTCGACAACCGACTTGGAACGTCGTTTGGCTGAGCATGCTCGCGCGCAAACACCTTCAGCCGCCAAACGCGGGCCCTGGCGACTAGTCTATCGCGAGGTGTTTCCTACATTGAGCGCGGCGCGGCAACGCGAGCGCCGCTTGAAGGCTTGGAAATCTCACCAGGCCATAGCAAAATTGGTGGCTGCGGAAAGCTCGGGGGGTTAGAGCGCCCCGACAAAGTCGGGGAGGTCGGCGGTTCGAGTCCGCCCGCGCCTACCACGGCAATTCATGGCTTTCCTTTACATTCTGCAAAGGCAATCTACCCGGCGCTTCTATGAATAACCCCTCCAATCCCTTCAATGTCCTGAAACAGAATTGGCAAGTGGGAGACAAGCGCGAGGTGCCCGCCGCCACCCTGGAGGCCTTGCACGGCACCGAGGCGTACGATTCCTACGAACAGCTCTACCACATCGACGGCCTGGGTTGGCGCGGGGAAGCCCGGATGAACCGCGCCGACGGCAAGAGCGTCTATATCCTGCGTTGTGTGAACGAATAGGCAGGCCGTCTGTCCCAAGAATCTCTTCCCGACCCACACCCCGCCCCGGGATTCGGGCCAGAAAGAGAAAACCCTCTCCGCGGGGGAGAGGGTGAGAAAAAACCGGCCGAGCGCCGGCCTCTGCTACGGCGACGGCAAGCGGGCGGGGAAAGTGACCAAGCGCTGGCCGACCACGTTGCTGAAGTATTTCAGGATGGTGGTCATTTCCAGCAGACTCGACTGCCAGCTCCGCCAGCCCAGGGCGCGCTTCAGCCGCACCCACAGCCGCAAGAACTGGAAATCCATGATCAACAGGCGCTCAGTGCGCGAGTATTGGCCCACGTGCACGGTGGCGGCGTTGCGGAGCAAATAGGTGAGGGCTTCATAGTCTCGTTCCAGAGCAACCAGCAAGCCGCCGTAGTGGCCGATATCTTCGGGATAGTCGGCCAGCGCCTTGCTGATGGCCAGGAACTCCAACTGATTGGCCTCGGCCACGTCGCCGCTGTAGTCCTGCTCAAAGCGCTCCCGCAAGACAGACTGGCAAGCCGACCGCAGCCAGAACAGCAGCAGAATTCCCGAACTGACCAGGATAAATACGCTCACAACCGCTGGAGACATAGGACCTCACTCCCGTGCAATTTGGACTTTTACCAGAACTTCTCGCAGCCCTCCGCGCGCACCCGCTGCTTCCACCGCGGGCTCGCCTTCGGGTACCCGCAAGAACGTATACAACCACAAGAGGACCATAAAGGTATAGGCCAAGGGAGGCACCCGCGCCAGCACATCGGCCAAGCCGGGGACCAAGAACCGCAAGGCGTAGTTCGCGGCGTGGGCGGTAAAGAAGATTCCCATCCCGGAAACCAACAACACAAAGCGCCGGGTCTCCGCTCCCAGGTAGCTCATTGTCATCCACAGGAGGAACGTGAGCAGCACACCCACGAAATACATATTCTGTTCGAACTCGATCACCCACCGGGAATAGAGCCGATCCACGCTGCCGGAAATGAACGACCCGGAAACAATCACCACCCCGACGAAGAAGAATACCAGGGTGAGTTGAATGTATTTTCTGAACACCGAGTGGCGGAACAGATAGATGAAGAAACTACCGATGAGCAAATAGCTCAGGACGCTCATGATGGCGTCGCCGGTGAAATAGAAGTAGAAGTATTGGGGAGATGTATAGCCGTAACTCCAGATAGTATACAAGCTTCCAACCATAAAGGCGATATTCGAGACTAGGTACAAATTGAGCCAGAAATAGGCGAGGAAATACTTCGAGCGGACGCAAACGGCAACGGCCGCCAGCGATAAGAGAACGCTGACCGCCGCGATAGCTAAGTCGTATGTACCGATCACGGTCTAGTTCTCGGCTGTGCCGAATCGCCCTCCGAAAACTAGACGCAGCTTGCTACTTTCCCGGTCTAGTCTTAGTCGGGAATCGGCGGCGGCAGTACACCACCGTGCGCCAGCATCACGGGACTGCTGTCCCCCGTGTGCTGCGCCGCCAAGTTCCTTAATCCTACCACACTGCATAGCAGCAACAAAGCAAACAACAAAGATACAACTATACGCCGCATCGCCACAACCCCCAGAGTGATTTAGGGTTCCCCCACGAACCCACCGCATTTTCGCTGCCCCGCTCCTTCAGAATCAATAGGAAGTAAGTCCTATAGCTTGCTAGTCTTCCCAATGCTTTGATTTTACAGGACTTAACAGCAGACCCGCCCAAAATTTGGCGACGTCGCGGCCCCTGGACTTCGGGTCGGGTGGGTCTTTTCCCGCCCCGGCGCGATGACTACTATGAGCAGCCCCAATTAGGCTACAATCGCCCAGGGTATGCCGAACCGCGCCAACGCCTGGAACCTCCTCTGCGAATACACCCAGAGCGAGAATCTTCGCAAGCATGCTCTGGCGGTGGAGGCTTGCCTGCGCGCCTACGCTCCTAAGTTCGCTGGCGACGAAGAGACCTGGGGCGTGGTCGGCTTGCTCCACGACTTTGACTACGAACGCTACCCCCAGGCCCCCGACCACCCCCTGGAAGGCTCGAAAATCTTGCGTGCCCGAGGCTACGCCGAAGAAATTATCCAGGCCATCCTCTCCCACGCCGACTATATGAACGTGCCCCGCGAAACCCCCTTGCAGAAAACACTCTACGCCTGCGACGAGCTCGCCGGTTTCATCACCGCTGTCGCCCTCGTCCGCCCCAACAAGAGTTTGGCGGAAGTCAAACCCTCCTCGGTCAGGAAGAAGCTCAAGGACAAGGCCTTCGCCCGCACGGTGAACCGCGACGACATCGTTCGAGGCGCCGCCGAACTCGGCGTGGCGCTCGACGACCATATCGCTCTCTGCCTCGAGGCCATGCGCCGCATCGCCGCCCCACTCGGCCTCGACGCAAACAAGCCGGAGAGTCCCCCCACCTAGCAGAGGGCTGAAGAACCCGTTCTCCCTGCCATTCTGAGCCCAGCGAAGAATCTTGCCCTTCAGCAGGGCAACCAGTCAGGAGATTCTTCGTCGCCTTCTGCTCCTCGGAATGACAAATTCAACCACTTTTTCAGCCCCCGGTTAGAGGGTTACACTCTCTTTGTACTCGCCAAACACCCGCCGCAACGCATCTGAGATTTCCCCCACGGTAGCATGCGCTTCCACCGCTTCCACCATCGGCGGCACCAAATTCTCCTCGCCCCGGGCGGCTTCCTCGACCCGCTCCAGCCCGGCGCGCACCCGCCCGGGGTCGCGCCGCTGCCGCACCCGTTTGAGCCGGGCCACCTGCGCGCCTTCAATGGCCGGATCGATGCGCAGCGTGGGCACGGAGTTCCCCTCCGGAAGCGCATAGCGGTTCACACCCACGACCACCTGCTCGCCGCGCTCCACTTCTTGCTGGTACTCGAACGCCGCCTGCTGGACCTCCCGCTGCACATAGCCCCTTTCGATTGCCACTACCATCCCGCCCATGCCCTCGATCTGCTCCAAGTAGGCGCGCGCCCGCTGCTCGATTTCGTGGGTCAACGCCTCCACAAAATAGGCGCCCGCCAGCGGGTCAATCGTATTCGCCACACCGCTTTCGTCGGCAATCACCTGCTGGGTGCGCAAGGCCAGCAAGGCAGCCTCCTCGGTTGGCAGCCCCAGGGCTTCGTCCTTGGCGTTGCAGTGCAAGGACTGGCAACCGCCCAGCACCGCCGCCAGCGCTTCTAGGGTGGTCCGCACCACGTTGACGTCCGGCTGCTGCGCCGTCAGGGTCGAGCCCGCCGTCTGGGCATGGAAGCGCAGCATCAACGACCGTTCGCTCTTGGGGCGGAAACGCTCCTCGAGCAGCCGCGCCCACAAGCGTCGTGCCGCCCGGAATTTCGCCACCTCTTCGAAGAAATCACTGTGGGCGTTGAAAAAAAACGACAGCCGCGGCACAAACTCGTCCACGCTCAGCCCGCGCTCCACCCCCGCTTGCACGTAGGTGAGCCCATTGGCCAGGGTGAAGGCTACCTCCTGCACGGCCGTGGCTCCCGCCTCGCGAATGTGGTAGCCGCTGATGGAAATTGTGTTCCAGTCGGGGAGCTTCTCCTCGCAGTAGGCGACAATGTCGGTCACCAGCCGCAAGGCGGGTCGCAGCGGATAAATGTAGGTCCCCCGAGCGATGTACTCTTTCAGGATATCGTTCTGCACCGTGCCCGACAACCGGGCGATGTCCGCCCCCTGGCGTTTCCCCACCGCCACGTACAGCGCCAGCAAAATAGCCGCGGTGGCGTTGATGGTCATCGAGGTGGACACCTTCTCCACGGGAATCCCGGCGAACAGGGCCTCCATATCCTCCAGGGAGTCAATCGCCACCCCCACCCGGCCCACTTCCCCTCGCGCCTGCGGGTGATCGGAATCAAAACCGATTTGCGTCGGCAGGTCGAAAGCCACCGAGAGGCCCGTCTGACCTTGGCCGAGCAGGTAGTGGAAGCGCCGGTTCGTTTCCGCCGCGGTGCCGTAGCCGGCGTACTGCCGCATCGTCCACAGGCGACCCCGGTACATGGTGGGATAAATCCCGCGCGTGTAGGGAAACGCCCCCGGATGACCCAAATCGCGCTCCGGCTCCAGATGGGCGATGTCCTGCGGCGTGTAGTAGGGCTTGATTTCGATGTGAGAGCGGGTTTCGAACTTCGCCCGCCTCGATTTCTTCGGGGCGTTCTTCTCTGTGGTTGGCTGCTTGCCCATAGCGCTCCTGTGGGGTTTGCCTCTGCGGGGCTATGGTACCGGACGGCCCCTAGCCTCGCAAGCTCAAGGCCGCTGCCCTTTCACCTTGACAGCCGAATTTGCCGCAGCATAGAATGGATTGAGGGGGGAATACACCGGGCAACACCCAAGGAACGGCTCGAGTGGAACTCGATAACCGAATGAAGCAGTTGCTGCGCGAGCTCGGCCGCGCCATCAACGAGGCTGTCTCCGACTCCGACCGCATCGCGTCCGCCATCTCCCGCCTCAAGGCCAACGGCTACGACGTTTTCCTTATGCTGGACGCCATCGTCGGCCTGAACAAGCGCACCGGCACGGGAGCGAGCGCGCAGGGCACCGCCATCACCCGGCAGGATCGGCGCTTTCTGAAATCACTCAAGATCCGCATTGATGAGGACGCCACCGAGCCCGAAGGCGAGGCCGACAGCCGCCTGATAATTACCCCGCAGGATATAAAATTCCTGAAGTCGCTTCGCATAAGCGTCGATGACCTCCGCTGACTTACGCCGGGCCCTGGCGGCCGGCCTGCTGTTGCTTCTCGCCGCCAACGCCGCCGCCCAGGTCACCACCTCCAAGCCCATCCGCATCGAAGTCTCCCCGGCCAAGAAGCTGAAATTCAAGGGCGAAGTACTTTGGATGAACCGCCGGGCGATCAGCGTGCGCAGTCGCGAGAACCACAACGTGGTCCGCATCTTTACCTACGACAAGAAGCTGGCGGCCAAGATGGCCAAGCTCATCGATCGCCAACGGCCCTTCCAGCACGGCGACCGCATCGAAATCCATTACCGAGCCGGAACCGACACAGCCTTCAAGATCAAAGGCAAGCCCCGCCAGCGCCGCTAGCTCACTCGACGCCCCCGCCACCCCACCTCACCTTGACGCCCCTGCCAGGCAGGTCTACGATTTCCCTGAGAGGATGAGCATGCGGCGCAAGCCGGCGGTCGCCGGGCGCTTCTATTCCGCGCGTCCCCCAGAACTCCTCCGCGACCTCGAACGCTACATCGAAGTCGTCACCCCGCGGCAGAAAGCCCGGGGCTGCGTGGTCCCCCACGCCGGTATTATGTACTCCGGGCACGTCGCCGGAGCCGTCTACGGCCGGCTCGAACTGCCCTCCGCCTCTATCATCCTCTGCCCGAACCACAGCCGCTACGGCCAGCCCTTGGCCATCATGTCCGAGGGAGAGTGGGAAACGCCCCTGGGGAACGTCCCCATCGACGCCGCGCTGGCCAATGCGCTCAAGCAGGCCTGCCCCGGCCTGGAAGAGGATGCGGAAGCCCACCGCTTCGAACACTCGCTCGAAGTGCAACTCCCCTTCCTGCAGCATCTGCAGAGAAACTTCCGCTTCGTCCCCATCGCCATCGGCGTGGGTGAGTACGAACCGCTGGAGGAGCTGGGGCGGGCCATGGCCGCGGTGGTGGCGGACACCGCTGCACGCCCGCTGCTGGTGGCCTCGACCGACCTGAACCACTACGAACCGGAGGCGGTCAACCGCATCAAAGACCGCAAAGCCATTGACCGCATCCTCGCCCTCGACCCCCGCGGACTCTATGAGACTGTGGAGCGCGAGAACATCTCGATGTGCGGCTACGGCCCGACGGTCGCCGTGCTGACCGCCACCCGGGAATTGGGCGCCCAGAACGCCGAGTTGGTTCGCTACGCTACCTCGGGCGATGTCACCGGGGATCGCAGCGCGGTGGTGGGCTATGCGGGAATCATTCTCCGCTAGACGGCTCTTCCCTACTCATTCTCCCCGCGGATGCGCCGCAGGAGCCGCTGCGCCTGCTGGCGCGTCAGCTCATGATAGCGGCTGCCGTTGACAACCTCTTCTAGCAGCGGCACGAACTCCTTCGGATCCGCTAGCTGGTCCGCCTGAACCGCTGCCTCCAACTCCTGCAAAACTACCTGCAGCGTAACCGAACTCTCTTCCAGGGCGCGGCGCAGCCGCTTCCGAAAATGCTCCTGCTGGAGCAACTGCTGGAAGGTATGAACAATCTCCGCCACTGTGGCCGTGGGCGCGGTGGAGAACAATACCTCATTGTGCTCGACCCCCGCCTCGTAGATCAGCCGATAGCCGCTCAGCCGTCCCCCGGGCTCCTGGTAAGCGGTCAGCCCGCGGAGGTAATTCGCCTGCCCCACGAGTTCCCACAAGCGTCTGGCAACCGCCGGCGGAATCGCCAGCGGGCGAAGATCGGCGGCTTCACCAAAGCGCCGGCTTTCAAATCGGGGTGTGCCTGATTGCTCCAGGATGACCTTGGAGTACCAGCCCGAGGCTTGATCGCCGTATTCAAACTGGAGGCGAGCGGGGGCGCCTCTGATGCGCCGCCGTAACTCCTGGGCACGCGCCCGAGCCAGCTGCATCAAGCGTCCATCCCCGGCGATACGTTCCAGGACGGGTACAAGCTGTTCCGCAGCCACCAAGCCCCCGGCGTTGAAATCCCGCTCGAACCGCCGCAGCGTGTCCAGCATCCCCAGGCGGTCGTAGTGGAGATGAAACTCGAGCTGCGGGATCCAATATCGCGTCTGCGCGATGCCTTCGAACAACTCTTGCAACTTCTCGGCGGTATTATTCCGGGTGTAGTTGTAGCTGACCTCAGCTCGCTCCCCGTCCTTCTCGAAGATGAATATCTTCTGGCCCATGTTGGCGACCGAGCGCCCGCTTTCCAGTTCAATGCCCCGAAAATAGTTGAGTTCAGCGGCCAACCCGAACAACTGCGACGTCAGCGCCGCGGACAGCCGGAACTGCTCACGGTCTTCCTTCTTCCCGGCGCTTCCCCCTTGATAGACGCTCTCACCGTTCTCCTGTACGGTGAGCCGCGTGTATTCGGGCGCGCTCCCGGGGAATGTTTTGATAAAGGTCAGGCGAGCGGTGGAAGTTTCCTCGGCGGAGAGTGGCAGAACCAGCGACGACGCTCCCACTCCCAGACCAATCACCACCGCCAGGAATCGTCCCCAGGCGCGCATCTAGGCGTTTCCGGCCAGCCGGCGGCGCGCCGTCTCGGTGTGGATGTGGCAGAGAGCCACGGCCAGGGCATCGGCGGCATCGTCGGGCTCGGGGGGTGCAGGCAAAGCCAGCAGGTGTTGCACCATTCGCTGCACCTGGTGCTTTTCCGCCCGCCCATAGCCCACTACACCGCTTTTCACCGCCAGTGCCGAATACTCGCTCACCGGCAGGTGGGCACGGGCTGCCGCCAGCAGCACCACCCCGCGCACCTGGCTCAATTGCATAGCGCTTTTGACGTTGAAGGCTTGGAAGACCTGCTCGAGAGCGATGGTGTCCGGACGGAACCGCTTGACCAAACGCTCCAGTTCCTGGTGAATGTGGTTCAGGCGGTCGGCGAAGGCAGCTGAGCGCGCCGGGCGGATGGCTCCGTAATGCAGCACGCGGTAGCCACGCCCGTCACTCTCCACCACCCCCACGCCGGTGCCGAAACTCCCGCAGTCCACCCCCAGGACCCGCATCCCCGAGAAGGCCCTCGCCGGTTTACTCGGACCCCGACGCCGCCATCGCTTTTTCGATCTCTTTTTCGGCAATGTCGAAATTGGCGTAGACGTGCTGGACGTCGTCATACTCCTCCAGGGCTTCCAGAAGCCGCATGGTTTGCTGGGCGTTGGCTCCTTCGACGCGCACCGTGCTTTGCGGGAGCATGGTGACTTCCGCGGTGGTGCTCTGGAGCTGATGCGCGGCCAAGGCTTCCTTCAGCGACTCCAGCTTCTCCGGGGGCCCAATGATTTCCCAATTGCTGCCGTCGTCCCGCAGGTCCTCGGCGCCGGCGTCCAGCACCACTCCCATCAAGGTCTCTTCGTCCACCGTTTCCTTGGGCAGCACCAGGTAGCCTTTCTTTTGGAACATCCAGGCCACACAGCCGCTCTCGCCCAGGTTCCCACCCCACTTGGAGAAGAGGTGCCGGAGCTCATTAACGGTGCGGTTGCGGTTGTCGGTGGTCACTTCCACCAGCAGGGCCACACCCCCGGGGCCGTAGCCTTCGAAAGTGGTTTCTTCCAGAGTCATCCCCGGCAACTGGCCCGTGCCCCGCTGGATGGCCCGGTCGATGTTGTCGGCCGGCATATTTTCGGCCTTGGCAGCGGCGACGGCCGTGCGCAAGCGGGGATTGGTGTCGGAGTCGCCCCCGCCCAACCGCGCCGCCACCGTGATCTCTTTGATCAGACGGCTGAACAGGCGCCCCCGCCGGGCATCGGTGGTGGCCTTCTTGTGTTTGATCTGAGCCCACTTGGAGTGTCCGGACATTTGGCACCTTCCGGCCCCTAATCTAGCACAGCGCCGGAAGAGCTGCCAAGCAGGGCTCAGCAGCCCACGTAGCGCGCGTAGAGGCTGCGGGCCAGAGCCGGGTCGGTCGTGCCGCGGATGATGGCGCGGCCGTCGGCAAACAAAGTCAACTGGTAGGGTGCCACCCGGAGCCACAGCAGATAGGGATTGTTGCGCACCTCACCGTGCACCGCCAGCCGGGCGCGCAGCTCATCGAGATTCAACCGCCGCCCCCGTTCGTGGATCTGCACTGAGTTGCGCCCGCACAGGGTAATCTGCGGTTGAGCCTCCCCCGCCAGATTGACGAACTCCCGGGCCGCGCAGGTGCGGCAATCGGGGCGCGGCCGGGGCAGCAACGAGGAATGGAACTGATTGCGCCATAGGTCGCCGCGCTGGAGTCGCGCAGTGGTCGCCGACCAGCTCCCCACCAGCAGCTTCAGCGCCTCGCTCACTTGCAGCGCCGCCACCCAGTTCACCGCCGGGTTGATCACCCCCACCGTGTCGCACGTCTCCTCCAAGCCCGCCTCCGGCCGCCCCTCGAGCAAACAGGTAAGGCAAGCGCTTTGCCCGGGGACGATCGCCATGCTCACCCCGTAGCTGCCCACCACCGCCCCGTACACCCACGGCCGGACGTGCTTGACCCCTACATCGTTGATCAGGAAGCGCGTCTCAAAATTGTCCGTCCCATCCAAAAACAACTGGCAGCCGCCCAGCAGCTCTTCCGCATTTTCGGGAACCAAGTCGGCGACCACCCCTTCCACCTGAACTGCGGAGTTGATTTGCCTCAGCTTCCGCTCCGCGGCCACCGCCTTGGGCAGTGCTTCCCGGGCATCCGCTTCGTCGAACAGCATCTGCCGCTGCAGGTTGTTTTCCTCCACAAAGTCGCGGTCAATCAGGCGCACGAACCCCACCCCGGCTCGAACCAGGGCGTTGGCTTGCGCCGAGCCCAATGCCCCGCAGCCGACGATGGCGAGACGCGCGGCCTGCAACCGCCGCTGGCCCGCTTCGCCAATCCCGGCAAAGAGCACTTGGCGGGAGTACTTGCTCCGCTCGTCGGATGGCACCATCGCTTCCCTATTATAGCCAGCTCGGGGACTCGCGGCACCTTGCATGCGCCCCCGGCGCCAGCGGTTGCTATAATGTGCCCGCGGAACGATGAATCAGACGCAGCTGCAATTTTCGGTGCAGCGCACGATGATGGTGGAGTGGCAGTTGCGCCGCCGCGGAATCACTGACCCGCGCATCCTGGATGTTTTCCTGGAAGTCCCGCGGCACGCCTTCGTGCTCCCCGAGCACGCGGCCCAGGCCTACGAGGATTGTCCCCTGCCGATTGGCGAGGGACAGACCATCTCCCAGCCTTACATGGTGGCACTGATGACCGAAGCGCTGGAATTGACCGGGAACGAAACCGTGCTGGAAGTAGGGACGGGTTCCGGTTATCAAGCCGCGATTCTGGCCCGCCTAGCCCACCACGTCTATTCCATCGAAAACCATCCCGCGCTGGCCGCCGGCGCCGAGGAACGCCTGGCCCGCTTGGGTTACACGAACGTCACCTGCTTGGTCGGCGACGGCAGCCAGGGTCATCCCGAGGCCTCCCCCTATGAGGCCATCCTGGTGACGGCAGCGGCCCCCCGGGTTCCCGAATCGCTGACCGGGCAGTTGGCCGAGAGCGGCCGCTTGGTGATCCCGGTGGGCGACATCTATTCCCAGGAGCTGGTGCTGGTGAGAAAGCAGCAGGGCGAACTCGCGCAGAAGACCATCAACTACTGCCGCTTCGTGCCCCTCACCGGCAAGTACGGCTGGAGCGACTCCTCCTGAGTGGTCCGCGGCGACGAAACAATGCCAACCCCTTCTCGCAAACCGCGCTGGCCTTGGCGCTGAGCTGATAGGCGGCGAACTCCTCGGGTCGCACCCAGGCCACCGCCCGCACGTCAGAACCGGGACGCAGGTGCCCGTCGAGCGGCTCGCAGAGGTAGTCCAGAAGAACGTAGTGGTAGCGCGGCCGGTTCGACTCATCGCGGGTGATCCGCTCGAAGGCTTCCACCAGCTCCAGCACCTGGACGCTGAGCCCTGTCTCCTCGCGCAGCTCGCCAACCACCGCCTCTTCCAGGGTCTCCCCCAACTCCACCGCCCCGCCCGGCAGCGACCACTGCCCGGCCGACGGTTCGTGGGCCCGCTCGACCAGCAGCACCGCCGTGTCGCGCACCACCACACCCCCCACCCCCACGACGGGCCGCTCCGGGTATTCGCGTCCTCCGCTCATTCGTCCGACCCTGGCCGGCTAGCGCACCAGCCGTTCCACCACTTCATAGAGCCAGCGCAATCCCCGGCGCACATTCTCCACCGAAACCCGCTCGTTGTCGCCGTGCACCGTGGCGGCTTCGGCACGGGTGCGCAGAAACGGCGAGAAGCCGTAGCACACAATCCCCAGTTCGCGAAACAATCCGCTTTCGGTGTAGCCCCAGAGCATGCGGGTGGTAACCACCGTGTCCGGAAAATCCCTCCCGAGCACCGCCTCGATGGCCCGAAACAGCTCGGTGTTAATCGGTGATTCATTCGCCCCGCGGAACGGCTCTTGGATGGGCTCCACCTCCAGGCTGTCATCGGCCAGGATCGCCCGCAACTGCGCCAGAAACTCCTGCGGGTCTTCCCCCGGCAGCAAGCGGACGTCCAACTGCGCGACCGCCTCCCCGGGAATTACGTTGGTTTGTTTCGACCCCTGAAGCACGGTCAGGGAGATGGTGTTTCGCAGCAGGTAGTTGTACATCTCATCGTTCGTCAGTGTGGCCAAGAACTCGGGATCCTGGACGGCCTGGCGGAGGTGGCGGAACTGCTTCGCCCGCTCGCCGCTTTCCTGGTCGGCCAGGTCGCGGAAAAACTTCTCCACGCCGGGCAGCACCTTGATGGGTGTCTCCCAGTCCACCACCCGCGCCAGGGCGCGCACCAAGCGATGGGTAGCCGCCTCCCGTAGCGGGCGGGAGCCGTGGCCCGGACGTCCCTGGGCGCGCACCCGCAGCCAGAAGGGAGCCTTCTCGGCGTTGTCGATGCCGAAAAACTTTATCCGGCCATCCTCCACCAGATTCTCCCCGCCCTCGGTGAGGAGATAGTCGGCCTGGGCCAGCAGCTCGCGTTTGTTTTCCACCAGCCAGGAGGCGCCCTGCATGGCAACCTCTTCGTCGGCGGTGGCCACAAAGAGCACATCCCGGCGCAAGCGCACCCCTTCGCGCTTCAGCATTACCATCACCATTGCCTGGAGGAGCCCCAGCCCTTTCATATCCAGGGCACCACGACCGTAGATGTAGCCGTCGCGGAGGGCGCCGGAGAAGGGATCCACGCGCCACCGGGCGGCGTTCGAGCTGACCACGTCCATGTGGTTCAGCAGAATCAGGGGCGGCTTCGAGCCGTCCCCCTTCAGGCGGGCGATGAGATTGGCTCGCCCCGGGGCAATCTCATAGATCTCCACCGGGATGCCCTCGCCCCCAAACCACTCCTGGAAGAAGCGGGCGGCGCGGAGCTCGTTCCCCGGGGGGTTGGTGGTGTCAATCTGAAGGTAGCGCCTCAATTGCCCCACCGCCAGCTCCTGATAGTAAGCCCAATCGATTTCCTGGCCGGGGAGCGGCAAGGACAAACCCATCGCCAGAGCCAACGCCAGAAGCAATCGACGCATCCATCACCTCACAGGAGCGGAAACATTCCGCTGGACATTAGCCAAAACCGGAGTGCTATATAATATCCCACCAGAGACGAAAACAGGCAGCGGGGGTATAGGCTCGTGGCTCGGTGTCCTGAATGCGGCGCGCTGATTGACCTCGAAGAGGACGAAGTCAAAGAGGGCGAGACTTTACCCTGCCCAGAGTGTGCCGTGGATCTGGAAGTGGTCAACACCAACCCTCTGGAGCTGGACGTTATCGAAGAGGAGGAGGAGGAAGAGGAGAATCTTGACGAACTCGGCGAAAACGACGAGGAAGACGAAGAGGAGTAGTCGTAGGGAACGGACACCCGCGGAACCCTTCCCGGGAGCCACTTCTCCCTCGGCCTCCAATCGGATGAGAAGAACAGTCCCGCTCATCCTTGCTGTTGCCCTGGCAGGGATGCTGGCCCTCCCGGGCCTGGGCGGGGCGGCGCCCACCGCCAAGAAAATCAAGCAGAAGCGCTATGCGCTGTTGGCGGGGACGCTGTTCACTCAAGAGGGATTTTCCCTGCCCGGGGTGCGCATCACCATCCAGCGGAAAGGGAAGCACAAGCCACGGTGGCGCGCGGTGAGTGACCGGCGTGGCGAATTCGCTGTGCGCTTGCCCGCCGGACGCGGGACCTACGAAGTCACCACCCACAGCAAGGACCGCCAGAATCAAACCAAAACTGTGGAAATCCATGGCGAAGAGCGCGTGGACATCCTCTTTCGCCTGGCACCCAAAAAACAAGAGCGGAGGAAAGACCGATGAAGAGAGCGCGACACCGCCGGTTGATTACCTGCCTGTTGCTGAGTGCGGGATTGCTCCTGGCGAGCCCAGGCGCCGTGGCGCAAGAGGACTCCGCGCGGGTCATCCGCGGACAGGTGCTGGCTGAGAACGGCAAGCCGGTGGCCACAGCCATCGTTCACCTCAAGAACGTCACCACCAAGGAGCAGTGGAGTGTGGTCACCAACAAGCAGGGTCGCTACCAGTTCAATGACGTGGAGTTCAAAGCCAGCTACCAGCTCTACGCCGAGTGGCACGAGAAGAAATCCCGTACGCGCAGCATCTCCCAGTTCGACACCCGCCGACGCATCTTCGTTAACCTCCGCCTCCAGCCCCTGAAAAAATCCGAAAGCCCAAAGAAGAAGGAAGTCAAAGAGAACAAGAACTAGCGGTGCCCGCGCAGCCTGTTCGCTCACTCGGGTAGCTGAGGAATGATGATAGCCGCTCGGCGGCTGAATTCCACTAGGACCTGACGCTGTGCAGGCCGAAGTTGGTAGACCACCCGTGTTTCTTTCTCCCCATTGATGTAAACACTTCCCTCTTTGACCTTTCGCCCCGCTTCCGCAGCCGATGAAATCCAATTCAGCTTTCTCAGCAGCTTGTCCAACTTCAGGAAGTAGACTCCGTCGGGTTGCCGACCTCCGATCTCATTGATGGGGATCCGTTGTGGGCGCAGGTTCAGCGGGCGCTCACCTCTCCGCACGACTCGGTCGAAGTGCTCTTCTGCCTCCCGTGCCGCCTGTTCGCCATGGAAATCTGTCACCACGCGCCGCGCCAAGTCGGCCTTGATCTGCATCGGGTGAGATTTCTCCACTTCCACGTGGGTGCGTCGCCGCTCCAGGTCGGCGGGTGGAATGTCAGTGAGCAGCTCGTAGTAGGTCCACATCAGCTCATCGGAAATGGACATCAGCTTGCCGTACATTTCCGCCGGGGCCTCGGTGATGCCCACGTGGTTGTCGAAGGTCTTGCTCATTTTTCGCACCCCGTCGAGCCCGGGGAGGATGGGCATGAGCAGCGCCACCTGGGCGGACTGACCGTAGGCGCGCTGAATTTCGCGCCCCACCAGGAGATTGAATTTCTGCTCGGTGGCGCCCAGCTCTACGTCGGCTGCCAGAGCGACAGAGTCGTAGGCTTGCAGCAGAGGATAGAGCAGCTCCTGAAGGGCGACGGGCCGGTTGGCGTTGACCCGGCTGCGAAAATCCTCCCGTTCGATGAGCCGCGCCAGGGTATAGTGCGAACACAAGCGAATCAGGTCTTCCCCGCTGAACCGCCCCAGCCATTCCGAGTTGAAGCGGACTTCGGTGAGCGCAGGGTCGAGCACCTTGAACACCTGCTGCTTGTAAGTTTCGGCGTTGGCCAGGACTTCGTCGCGCGTCAACGGCGGCCGCGTAGTGGAGCGGCCCGAAGGGTCACCGATCATCCCGGTGAAGTCGCCAATGAGGAAGATGACCGTGTGACCTAAGTCCTGAAAATGCTTGAGTTTACGAAGAACCACCGTGTGCCCGAGGTGGATATCGGGCGCCGTGGGATCCACGCCCAGCTTCACTCGCAACCGCTTGCCGCTTTTCTTCGACTGGGCGAGCCGCTCACGCAACTCCCCCTCGCTGACGACTTCCGCAACGCCCTTGAGCAGGTAGCTGAGCTCCTCGTCCAGGCTGCGCGGGCGGAATGGCTCACTCAATGCAGCTCCCCCTCCGACGAAAGCGCCTCAGACTAGGACAACCTCGACCCAGAGTCAAACCGAGGCGGTGCGGCTTTCGGCGTCACGATAGACCAGAGGGCAGTCAACAATCCTCCTCTGAGCCCTCTGACCAGCGCAGCGCGACGGCGAGCGGCGCGCGCCGACGCCAATTCCGGTCTCACCCAGCCTTCTCCTCAGCCGGCTCGGTGCGGATGACGCGGCGGCCTTCAATCCGAAAGTTTCCACTGAGGACCAGGTTGATCGCTTCGGTATAGATGCGGTGCTCCTCGCGGAGGATGCGCGCCGAGAGGGTTTCTTCGGTGTCATCGTCATAGACGGGCACGACCGCCTGGACGACGATGGGTCCGGCATCCAAGTTTTCATCCACGAAATGCACGGTGCAGCCGGAATACTTCACCCCCCACTCCAGCGCCTGTTTCTGGCCTTCCAGCCCTGGAAACGAAGGCAGTAGCGCCGGGTGGATGTTAAGAATGCGGTAGCGGAACGCGTTGACGAAATAGGGCGAGAGCAGGCGCATGAAGCCCGCCAGGCACACCAGGTCAATCTTCTTCTCCTTCAAGCCGGCGACGACTGCGCGGTCATACTCTTCCCGCTGGCGCCCTTTGGAGGGAATCACTACCGCTTCCAGGCCGCGCCGCCGGGCTTTCTCCAGCCCGGGAGCGTTCTCGCGGTTGCTCACCACCAGGGCAATCTCCGCCTGGGGGATTCGCCCGGCAGCCACGCTGTCGGCGATGGCTTCGAAGTTCGAACCTCGCCCCGACAAAAGCACTGCGATGCGTTTCATCGCCAGCTCTCCCGATAACGAACTCCGCGGCGGCCGCGCACCACTTCTCCGATACGGTAGAAAGAGGCACGACGCCGGCGCAGAAGGCCTTCCACCTTCGAGAGATGACGCCGGGGAACAATCAACACCATCCCGATCCCCATGTTAAAAGTGCACAGCATCTCTTCGGCGGGCACATTGCCCACTTGTTGCAGAAGGCGAAACACCGCAGGCAGGGGCCAGCGGTCGAGATGAATTTCCGCCGCACAGCCGCCCGAGAGCACGCGGGGAACGTTTTCCGTCAAGCCGCCCCCGGTGATGTGCGCCGCCGCGCTCAGCCAATCCTTTTCGAGCAACGGCTTCAACAACGGGTAGTAGCACCAATGGGGCTTGAGCAATTCCGCTCCCAACGTGTTCTTCAACTCGGGCAGGTAGGAATCAACCCGCAGCCCTGCCACCGTGAAAAAAAGCTTGCGGGCAAGGGAATAACCGTTGGTGTGGAGCCCGGTTGAGGCCAGGCCGATGAGCTCATCTCCCGGGCGCACGCGGCCCCCAGCGAGAATTTTCTTTCTTTCCACCGCGCCCAGCACGAACCCGACTAGGTCGTAGTCGCCCGGGACATACACCCCGGGCAGCTCGGCGGTTTCGCCCCCGATGAGCGCCACGCCCAGCGCCCGGCAGGCGCGGCTCATCCCGACAAACACTTCCTCGAGCACGCCCGGGTCGAGCCGGCTGCTGGCGATGTAGTCGAGGAAGAAGAGCGGGGTGGCGCCCTGGACGGCGATGTCGTTCACGCAATGGTGGACGAGGTCAGCCCCTACACTTTGGTAGCGGCCCACCTGCGCCGCTACCTTGAGCTTCGTACCCACCCCGTCCACGCTGGTGACCAGCACCGGTTGCCGCCAGCGGCGATGCTCCAGCTCATAGAGAGCCCCAAAGCGGCCGAGCTCGGAGAGGACCCCGCGGGTGAAGGTGCAACGCGCAAGCTGCGCCACCCGCTGCTTCACCGCCCGAGCGCGGTCGCGGTCAACCCCGGCGTCGACGTAGCGGATAGGCACACGATTCATGGAGGCCACAAGAACCGTATTCTAACCGAATAGATGGGAAAAGAAGTTCTCCCCGTCGGGCCGCTCGTTGGGAATTCCCGGCCGCAAGGCCTTCGGAGGGGCGCTAGCCGGCCTGGGAGACGGCCGCCCGGCGCGCCACCCAGGGGCGCACAGCGAGAAAGACAGCCATCAGCAAGAAGACAGAGTCGCGAGCCAGGGTGGAGGGGCTGATGGGCTCGCCGAAGCCGAAGCACCCACAGTCGGCCTCAATGCCCCGAAAGTAAGTAACCGCCATGACAGCAATGAAGCCGCTGAGGAGCAGGACGGTAAAGGTGGCCACGTAGCGCAGCTTCCAGCCCACCAGTAGCAGCACTCCCAACCCCATCTCCAGCCAGGGCAACAAGCGGGCGACGACCACCACGCCCCACACGGGAAGGACCTGATAGCTGCTCAGCGCCATCTCGAAGAGAAACTGGTGTTCGCGCGGGTAGAGCTTGCTGAAACCGGCGTAGATGAAGAGGCCGCCGAGCGCCAACCGGGAGATCCACTGGAGAATGCGCCAAATCACGGTGCTTGCGCCAGCAGGCTGTCGAGATAGCGGCGAAAGATGGTGTACTGGTAAACGACGGGAATCTGCTCGGTCTTGCCGTTGGCCGTTATGAAGATGGTCGGGGTTCCACGCACGCCGCGGCGTCGGCCTAAGGCGAGGTCGCGGTCAATGTGGGCGTCCAGCTTGGGATCTTTTAGCCACTTCCGCACCTGATTCATTTTCTCTTCCGGGAGCGCGCCGGCCACCACGGGATCCAACTGGCCCGTGGTCGACCACAGGTGCTGGTAGACGTACAAAGCGTCGGTCACCCGGATCCATTCTTCCTGGCCCAGGCGACCGGCGGCCTGGGTATAGCGGGCCGCCTGGCGCGCGTACGGATGCTGGCGCTCCAAAGGAAATTCGCGATAGACCACCCAAAGTTTGCCCTTCATGGCGTAATCAGCCAGCAGACGCCGGGTGACCTCGAGATAGAACCGGCGACAGCTGGGGCACTGATGATCGGAGAACACCTCCATCACAATCGGGGCTCGACGGTCGGCCCCCAGGCCGCGCTCTGGGAGGATCTCGGCGGGCTTCGGGGCTGCCAGGGGGCTGGCAGCGACCCAGACCAGCAGAGTGAGCCCCAAAGCTTTTTGCATCGCGGTCATCGATTCCCCCTCTGTCTCAGAAGAAGATTCATTCTCGCGCCTGGGCGTTGCCCGCGGTTTTTTCGCTCATCCTCTTTTCGCTTGGGCCGCCTGCTCTTCCGCTTGAAGCTGCAGTTCGACGAAATCGGTGGGGTAGCTGCCGGTGTAGCACGCTTGGCAGTAGCGCCCCTCGGCATCCGCCACCGCCTTGCGCAGACTTTCGAGGGAGAGGTAGCCGAGCGAGTCCGCTTCAATGAAGGCGCAAATCTCATCCACCGTCTGATGAGAACCGATCAGTTCGCGTTTGGTCGGAGTGTCAATGCCGTAGAAACAGGGGGAGACGATGGGCGGGCAGGAGACGCGCACGTGGACAGCCAGGGCCCCAGCGCCCCGAATCATGCGGACCATCTTGCGCATGGTGGTGCCCCGCACAATGGAATCGTCCACCAGAATAATGCGTTTGTTCTCCAGCAGACTGCGCACCGGGTTGAGCTTCACCCTGACATTGAAGTCGCGGATGGTTTGTTCGGGTTGAATGAAGGTGCGGCCGATGTAGTGATTGCGAATGAGAGCCACTTTGAGGGGGACGCCTGACTCGAGCGAGTAACCGATGGCGGCGGCTGTGCCGGAGTCGGGCACCGGCACCACCGTGTCCGCGTCAGCGGGGTGTTCGCGGGCCAGCAACCGGCCCAACATCTCCCGGCTTTTCTGCACCGGCCGGCCGAAAATGATTGAATCCGGGCGGGAGAAATAGACGTGCTCGAAGATGCAGTAACTGTGCCGGAGGGGCGGGGAGAAGTAGCTGGACTCGACCCCCGCGCTGGAGAGCATCACCAACTCGCCCGGCTCCACCTCGCGCACGTATTCGGCGCCAATCAAATCGAACGCGCCCGTTTCCGAGCCCACCACCCAGGCATCGCCCAACCGGCCCAGACACAGAGGGCGGAAGCCCCGGGGGTCGCGGATGGCGAAGACGGCGTCCGGGGTGAGCAGCACCAGCGAGTAAGCGCCCTCCACCTGGCGCAGCGCATCCGGGAGGGCGTCGCGAATGCTTGGCTGGCGCGACTGCGCGATCAAGTGCACGATCACCTCTGAGTCCGAACTGCTCTGGAAGATGGAGCCTTGGCCCTCCAGCCGCCGCCGCACCTGCTGGGCGTTGACCAGGTTGCCGTTGTGCCCCAGAGCCACCCGGCCTTTGTTGCAGGCCACCACCAGCGGTTGGGCATTGACCAAGGCGGTCTCCCCCGCGGTGGAGTAGCGGGTGTGGCCGATGGCGGCGCGGCCCGTGAGGCTACTCATCACCGGCTCGGTGAAGACTTCAGCCACGTAGCCCATTCCCCGGTGGTGGTGGAGCTCGGCGCCATCCGTGGAGACAATCCCCGCACTCTCCTGGCCGCGATGCTGCAAGGCGTAGAGGCCCAGGTAGGTGAGCTTGGCGGCTTCCGGGTGGCCGAAGACGGCGAACACCCCGCACTGGTCGTGAAAATGATCGTCGTGATAGTAGCGCGGCACGCTCATTCCTGCTTGCCTCGCGCGGCGAAGGCGGCTTGCACCCCGGGGCTGAAAAGCCAAATCAGCACCAGGATTACGGCTATCCCGAAAACGATGGAGCCAACGGGTAGGGAGACCTTGAAGGACATCAGCACCAGCGCCAACAGGTTGAGCCCGGCCAGGATAATGGCGACGATCCGCGCCCAGGAGCGCCAAGTGAAAATGCCCCAAGCGGTCAAACCGAAGATGAGTCCCGCGATGATCGAGAACACGCCGACCACCGGGGCCACCAAGGCTTCCGCCTCGGGAGGCACGGTCACCCCTTCCATCGGAGGTTTCTTCCAGCCAGCCAGGTAGGCCCCGCCAGTAGCCAGTTGCACAATCCCGGTTACACCATAGAGCAGCGAGACCACCCAGCGACCGGTGCGGATCATTCGGTCACCCCGTCCATCTGGCGCACCAAGCCGCGGCGCCAAGACTCACCCAGGAGGTGCACGGCTTCGTCCAGCACGATTCTGCCGTCAAAATGAACCCGGAACTCGCCCCGAGTGGTCCAGCCCAGTTGCCGCGCCTCCACCCGGTATTGTGCCGCAATCCGCAGTAGGTCAGCAAGGTGCTTCTCCTCGATTTCCAGCAGAATCCGGGACGGCTCTTCCCCGAAACACACCGCTTCGAGCGGTAGAGGGCCGGCCAGGGTAATCACCGCGCCCAGCCGGGGGTTGGCGGCAAAGCAACCCTCCGCCAGGGCCACCAGCAGGCCGCCCTCGGAGAGATCGTGCGCGGCCATCACGTAGCCGCCCTGGATCAGGTCCAGACAGCAATCCTGCACGCGTTTCTCATAGGCGAGGTCAATCGCCGGCGGCGTCCCGGCAACCACGCCGCAAATCGTTTTGGTGTACTCGCTGGAGGAGAAGGTCATTTCCACAGTCCTCGGGTCGGCCGGCTGGCCGCCGAGCAGAACCAGGACGCTGCCACGGCGCTGGAAGGCTGCTCCCACCCTGCGCTCAACGTCTTCGAGCACGCCCAGCATCCCGATGACCGGCGTGGGATAGATGGCCTTGCCCCGGGTCTCGTTGTAGAAGCTGACGTTGCCGCCGGTGACCGGAGTGCCGAAGGCGCGGCAGGCTTCGGCGATGCCGTCAATCACCTCGCTGAACTGCCACATAATCTCCGGCTTTTCCGGGTTGCCGAAGTTGAGGCAGTTGGTGACCGCCCAGGGTCGTGCCCCCACGCACACCAGGTTGCGGGCGGCTTCCGCCACCGCAAGCCGCGCCCCCCGCCGCGGCTGCAAGTAGCAGTAGCGGCCGTTGGCGTCCACGGTGAGCGCCAAGCCGCGCCGCGTGCCCTTCAGGCGGAGCACGGCGGCGTCGCCTTGCCCGGGGAGGAGCACGGTGCTGGTGCGCACCATGTGGTCGTACTGCTGGAAGATACAGCGCTTGGAGGCGAGCGTCGGTGAAGCCAGCAGACGAAGAAAATTCTCCCGCAGGTTCTTGGCTGCGGTGGCCGCGGAAGCGAACTGGATGGGTTTCCGCGGGAGGGGCGGCGGGGCCGCCCGGCGCCGATCGTAGATCGGGCCGTCGTCGGCCAGGGCGCGCGCGGGAATCGCCGCCACTACCTGCCGTCGATGGCGGACGCGCAACTCGCCGTCCGCGGTCACTTGACCCACGATCACCGCATCCAAGCCCCACTTGCGAAACACCGCCAGAACTTCCTCCTCCCGGCCATGCTGGGCGACGACCAGCATGCGCTCCTGGGATTCGGAGAGCATGATTTCGTAGGGAGTCATCGCCGCTTCCCGCTGGGGAACGGTGTCGAGCTCGATTTCAATACCGGTGCCGGCGCGGGCGGCCATCTCGCAGGTGGAACAGGTCAACCCCGCCGCGCCCATATCCTGTAGGCCCAGGATGGCGCCGGTTTCGAGCGCTTCGAGCAGCGCCTCGAGAAGAAGCTTTTCCAGGAAGGGGTCGCCGATCTGCACATTCGGCCGTTTTTCCTGGGAGGCGGCGTCAAACTCAGCCGAGGCAAGCAGGGAGGCGCCGTGGATGCCGTCCCGGCCGGTCTTGGCCCCCACGTAGATGACCGGGTTGCCAACCCCGCAGGCGTGGGCGAGAAAGATTTTCTCCTTAGGGGCGACGCCGAGAGCGAGAACGTTTACCAAAGGGTTGTGCGCGTAGCCGGAGGGCTCGGGCTCGAAGTAGACGTCGCCGCCTACGGTGGGCACGCCGATGCAATTGCCGTAGAAGGCGATGCCGCTCACCACCCCCTCAGCCAGCGAACGGTTGGCTGGCTCGTCCAGGGAGCCAAAGCGGAGCGCGTCTAGGAGGGCAATGGGCCGGGCGCCCATAGTGAAGATGTCGCGCAGGATGCCCCCCACGCCGGTGGCCGCCCCCTGGAAGGGCTCGACGAAGCTCGGGTGGTTGTGCGACTCGATCTTGAAGACCGCGGCCAGGCCCTCGCCGATGTCCACCACCCCGGCGTTTTCCCCCGGGCCGTGCAGGACCTGCGGGCCCTCGGTGGGCAGGCGCTTCAGGTGGATGCGGGAGGACTTGTAGGAGCAATGCTCGCTCCACATCACGCTGAAGATGCCCAGTTCGGTGAGCGTAGCCTCTCGCCCAAGTATGTCCTTGATGCGCTGGTACTCTTCGGGCGTCAGCCCGTGCTGGGCGATGAGCTCGGCGGTGTTGCCTACTTGTCCCCTGCTGAGCATTCTACGCCAGTTTGAAAGAGGTGCTTCGCACCGGCTCCTCCCCGCGCGGCCTGCTGGAACGGGATGAAAGCATCACGCTCTTTGCTTGCCCACCAGGGAGTTGATCATTGATTCAAAGAGGAGCCGGCCGTCGGTGGAGCCCATCTGGGGCTCGGCGGCGCGTTCGGGGTGGGGCATGAGGCCAAGGACGTTGCGCTCGCGGTTGCATATACCAGCGATGTTCGCGAGGGCGCCGTTGGGATTAGTCTCCTCGTCGTCAATCACCTCACCCGCTGGGGTGGCATAGCGGAAGACGATCTGCTCATTCCGTTCCAGCTCGCCCAAGGTAACCTGGTCAACAAAGTAATTCCCTTCCAGGTGGGCAATGGGCAGCTTGAGGATTTGCCCGGGGTCGCAGGCAGCGGTGAACGGGGTGGGGGTGGTCTCCACCCGCAGGTGCACGAAGCGGCAGAGGAACTTCAGCCGGCGGTTGCGGAGCATCGCGCCGGGCAGCAGCCCCGCCTCGAGCAGAATCTGAAAGCCGTTACAGATGCCCAGCACCAGACCCCCCGCACGGGCGAACTTCTTCACCGCGCCCATCACCGGAGCGTGGCTGGCAATGGCGCCGGTGCGCAGGTAGTCGCCGTAGGCGAAGCCCCCAGGGAGGATGATGGCGTCGAGGTGGTTGATGTGTGTCGAGCGGTGCCAAACCCACTCGGTGGGCTGGCCGAGGACCTTCGAGAGGACGTGGAAGGCGTCGTGGTCGCAATTGGATCCGGGAAAGACAACCACACCGAACTTCATTGTGGGCGGCACAGAGCAGTCTATCACAGGGAGAAGCGAAAACAAGCGGGTGCTGAGCACCTCTTCCAAGCTGGGGTGCGGGCGGCAGCCCGTGTTAGGAGGCTTGGCTATTTGCGGGCTAATTCTCGAGGCGGCGGATGCTCGCCAGCGAGCTGCGGGAGCAGGCTATGGACTCTGTCATGCCCGAGGAAATCAAAGCGCAGGCATTGTCGGTGGCGGTGCGAATCGCCTCTTCCTCGGTGGGGGCAGCCGCAGTGCCGCAGCCGGTGCGGCCCTTGAACTCCATGCAGACCTCCACCGTCACCTGCCCCAGAGTGAGGCTCGAATAGACAAGCACGCCTACGAATAGCAGGAAGGTGACGGCAAGCGCAATCTTAACCCTGCGGGACATTGGCTACTTGCGCCGGCGGGCTTTGCGGTGCCGCTGGGGGCGCCGCCGCCGCTTGACTCCGCCCCGCGACTTCGCTCCGGACAAGCTCGAGACAAGCCCAGCCGCTCGCCCCGACTTGGCCGCGGAGAGCGCGCGCACCGCAACCACCGGCTCCTCCTTGCGCGCCTTGGCCGCAGCCAGCTTCTGGCGCCGGGTGCGCGCCCAGCCGGGCTTCGTCACCTGGCGGCCACGCGCGATGGCCAGCGCATCGGAAGGAACGTTCTCGGTGACGGTCGAGCCAGCGGCCACGTAGGCGCCCCGGCCCACCTTAACCGGCGCCACGAACTCTGTGCCGCTGCCGACGAAAACGCGATCGCCGATGGTGGTGGGGTTCTTTTTGACCCCATCGTAGTTGCAGGTGATGGTGCCGGCGCCGATATTGGTGCCGCGGCCGATGGTGGCGTCGCCCAGGTAGGCGAGGTGCTGCGCTTTGCTGCCTTCGCCCACAACCGATTTTTTCACCTCGACATAGTTGCCAATCCGAGCGCCTTTCCGAATGTCGGCGCCATCGCGCAGATGGGCGAACGGCCCCACCGTGACCCGGGCGCCGAGCCGGCTGTTCAGCACCAGGCAGTGAGGCTTGACGGTGACCTCGTCAGCCAAGCTGGCGTTCTGCAGGATGCTAAAGGCACCGATGTAGCAGCGCCGCCCGATGCGGGTTCCGCCCCGCAACTCAACCCCCCGCTCCACGATGGTGTCGGGCCCGATGCTTACGTCCAGGTCAATCGCCTGCGTCTCCGGCTGATAGAGCGTGACCCCGCACGCCATCAACGCTTCCGCCTTGCGCCGCCGCAGCAAAGCATCCACTCGGGCCAGTTCCGCCGGGGTGTTGACGCCCAGAATCTCCTCCGGCTCAGCCGTCGTGTAGGTAGCGATGTTCTCCCCGGCGCGGCGGAGAAGGGCGATGCCGTCGGTGAGGTAGTATTCGCGGTGAACGTTGTCGCGGCGGAGCCGCTTCAGCACCGGAACCAGTTTCGCCCGCTCAAAGCAATAGATACCGGCGTTGACCTCATCCAAACCAGCGTGTTCGGGGCGCAAGGCGGCTTGCTCGAGGATTGCCTCCACCGCACCATCGGGGCCGCGGAGGATGCGGCCGTAGGCGGAGGGGTTCTCCAGCCGCGCGGTGAGCAGAGTCACCGCGCTCCCCGAATCAGAATGCGCCTTGAGCAAAGCCTGGAGCGACTCCGGCCGGATGAGGGGAGCGTCGCCGGGGAGAACCAGCAAGCGGCGAATACGCCTCGGCAGCGCGGCGACCGCCTGGGCCACGGCGTGCCCGGTGCCGAGCTGTGGGCGTTGCAGAATCGTGCGTGCCCCCCAGGGCTCGACTACGCGCCGTACCGCATCGGCCTGATGGCCCAGAACCACCCACACACCCACGACCGACTTGCCGGCCGGGCCCCTCGCCCCGCGCCGCACAAGGGGCCCGACGGCCCGCAGCACATGAGCAACCAGGAGAAGGCCGCCCGCCTGGTGGAGCACCTTGGCACGCTCCGATTTCAGCCGGGTACCTTTGCCGGCGGCGAGAACCACAATGGCCAGGTCAGGTGGCATCAGTGAAGCGCGACCCTCGCGCGGCTCTATGAAAGCATAAACGCGGAGAAAGAACCAAAGGCTTTTTGCCGGGAGGCGGTAGGAGCGAAATCAGGCGTGCAACTCTCCCACTTTCGGGCCAATCAGCCGCTCCGGGTAGAGCAGCTCCTGGAAACGGGCTTCGTCTTCGAGCAGCTTGAAGTCCGCGTCGTTGCGGGCATGGTAGCGGTTTTCCGGACGGAGCTTGATCGCCTGAGCCAGGTATTCGAGGGCCTCTTCGGCCTCCCCACTCAGGGCGGCAACCGACGCCAGCGCGTAGTAAATATGGTCGGCCTTGGGGGTGAGCTTGCGCGCCTTCTCCAGATGGGCGCGTGCCTCCGGGTAGTTGGCCCGGTTAATTTGCGAAACCCCATAGTGATAGTGATCCTCGGCGCTGCGCAGGTGCACCGGAGCAGGACGTTGCAGGCGCTGCTCGCAGATGGCGATATGGACACGCGCCCGCTCGGCCAGCTCCCGGCTCGGACCGGCTACCACCTTCTCAAACATCTCCTTGGCGCGGCGGAAACCCTGCCGGTTGAAGTGCCGCATGGCCTCTTCGTAGAGCTTCATTGCCTGGGCCACCCTGGGGTCCACCGCCTTGCGGGCATGCGCTAGCCGCGCCCTCGCCACCCAACCCCTGCTTCGCCGCCTGCCTCGAACCGCCCGGCCTTTGCCCTTCGCGCTACGAGCTCTGGCGGCTCGCCCAGGCTTTCGGCTCTTGGGCTTTTTTCTGGGTCTCTTCTTTTTCGCCATTGGGGAAAATCCCGCAACTTTATAACAGACGCCAATCCACTAAGTCAATGCCAGGAAAGGAGGCATCGGCCACGGCTTGGACAACACTTGTCACCTTGAATGACACAACACGGCTATATTGTAACTTATTGATACTGTTATGAATACGGTTACTTACAAGGAGGGAGGCTAGTCATAACAAACGATCCTGCGAGGTCTAGCGAGGGCTGAAAAGCGGTCCGGCAAGCCAGGCATTCAGGTTGCGCACCCTGTTGGCCTGTGTTATAAAAACCGCCTAATTAGGCTGACCAGGGTGTCTTCGTGTCCTTCATCAACTTCGCGGCCCGCGAAATCAACTGCAAGCTGGTCTACTACGGCCCTGGCCTGGGGGGCAAGACGGCCAACCTCCAGTGGATCTACGACAACACCAACCCGGCCCAAAAAGGCAAGATGATCTCACTCGCCACCGAGACCGACCGCACCCTGTTTTTCGATTTCCTGCCGCTCGACCTCGGTACGGTGCGCGGCTTCAAGACCCGCTTCCACCTCTATACTGTCCCCGGGCAGGTATTCTACGACGCCAGCCGGAAGCTGATTCTCCGCGGGGCCGACGGAGTGGTGTTTGTCGCCGACTCCCAGGAAGAACGCCTGGACGCCAACCAGGAAACCCTCGAAAACCTGCAGGAAAACCTGAAGGACCACGGCTTCGACTTCCAAACCATCCCCTACGTGCTCCAGCTCAACAAACGCGACCTGCCCGGCATCCTCGCCCCCGAAGAACTCAAAAAGCACCTCCAGCTCAGGGGCGAACCCATCGTCGAAACCGTGGCCATCCACGGCATCGGGGTGTTTGAAACCCTGAAGGCGGTGGCCCAGCAAGTGCTCGCCGAGCTGAAAAAAGGCTAGTCAGCCTCTGTCCCTAGGTTCGGTCGCGGACCCGTGGTCACCCTGTCCCTACTCGGCTACAATCCCTGCCCATGAGGCCCAAGGTCCCTCACCGCTGGGATGTCAGCCCGAAAGAGGCAGCCCAACTCCAGCTTGAGCTCCGTAGTCGCCTGAAGAAACATCGGGACTTCGACGCCATCCGCACCGTGGCCGGAGCCGACATTGCCGTCGACCCGGGAGCCGGCCGCGCGACCGGCAAGGGCCCCAAGCCAGCCATGGGCTACGCCGGCGTCATCGTCTATGCCTTTCCTCAGCTCCAAGAAATCGAGCGCCAGTGGGCCCGGCGCCCCTTGAGCTTTCCCTACGTCCCCGGCCTGCTGGTTTTCCGCGAAGGGCCGGTACTCCTCGACGCCTTCGCCCGCCTGCGCACCGCGCCCGATCTCGTGCTCTTCGACGCCCACGGCTATTCCCATCCCCGGCGCTTCGGCCTGGCATCCCACCTCTCTGTGGTGCTGGACGCACCCGGTATCGGAGTGGCCAAGTCGCGCCTCATCGGCTACCACGAGGAACCCCCCGACCAGGTCGGCGCCTGGACCCCGCTCATTGACGCGGAGGAAACCATCGGCGCCGTCCTTCGCACCCGCACCGGCGTCCACCCTGTCTTCATCTCCATCGGCCACAGAATTGATCTTGAAACTGCCATCGAGCTTGCCGTGGCCTGTTGCGATGGCTACCGCGTCCCCAAACCCACCCGGGAAGCCGACCACTTCGTCGAACAACTCAAACGCGGCCCCGCCACCCAGGAAACGCCGCCTGCCGCCCAATCCACCCTTTTCTAGACGGTCCCTGTTCTCTGCTTTCCGTTTTCTGTCTTCTGTCTTCCGTTTTCTGTGTGCCTGTTCCCTACCCCGTGCGCCTTCCGCCTGGGAGCGAGGTTTACCCCGAACCCGCAGAATGCTAAAATCCTCCCCGGGCTGCTCCCCGGTAGCTCAATGGTAGAGCATTCGGCTGTTAACCGAAGGGTTGCAGGTTCGAGTCCTGCCCGGGGAGCCAATTAGAATTGGCCCTGCGCGGCTAGGCTCGGCCAGCCGAACAGCAGGTGCATCCCGGCCCACCCGCCGCGCTTTCTCTCACGCCGGGAACCACGCGGGAGGTGGCTATGGCAAAGGCGGGCAAGACTATTCCCCTTTCCTCGTTGATGCGGGCCGACTACTCAACTCTCGCAAGTCTCGCAAGATACAGGTTTACGGATGAAGATTTTTGTATTCTGGGAGGCTCAGAGGACTGGGCGACCCTGATAAACCTGCGAGGCCGCGGGAACCTGTCGAAGGAAGGACGAACGAAGCTCGAAGACTTCGTGGAAGATCGAGCGAGAGAAGCTAAGACCCGTTTGAAAGAATGGCTTGGCCTGAAACGCGGAAGACCCCGTGATTTTTCCAAGTGGGAAGTCTGGGCCGTCGCTGCCGCCCTCAGAGAAAAAGACCCCAAGAAGAACTCATGGCGGTCGCTGGCTCGCCAGCTAGACCCGAAGGGGTTTGCCGATGACCGTCAGAATGCCACGGATCGGATGCGCCACGGTATTGAGCGTGTTCTCAAGGATAGGCGCGGCAAAGATAGACGAACCTAGCTCCCCCTTCGAAATAATTCAGCCCGAATTTCTTCATTGAAATAATCTCGCTCCATTTTTCTCAATCTTGTTTGATCGAACGTGCGCTGCTATTGTCTGCCTCGAAGTTGAAAGGGAGGAACCCATGTTGACTGCACGACAGGCGGCGGAGCGACTATAATGCATGAGAAGAGTGGAGGGACAGTGGAAACGAAGAAGCGTGGACGCATCGAGAATCTCAAGCCATGGAAGCCGGGGCAAAGTGGGAACCCCGGCGGCCGGCCCAAGCGGGACGTGGCGGCGGAAATTACTCGTGCCGTATTCGAGGGAAACAAGGAAGCGATTTATCGCGCCATGCTCAAGGCGCTGAAGAAGGGGAACCCCAGGGTTTTTAAGGAACTGGCTGAGCGTGGGTTAGGCAAAGTCACGCAGAGGGTTGAAATTCCTGGCATCGAGAACCTAGCCAAGCAAATCGCCCAAGCCCGCAAGCGATCCTTGCAGCAGATCGCCGAAGCCCGCAAGCGAGCGAACGATGCCCGCCAGAGTAACAAAAGATAGGGATCGAATCTGGGACAAGAACCAAAGGAGTTCTCGCTATGAGCCTGAGATTTGTTGTCGCCTGTTTCGGAGCGATTCTGACCTTTTCATCGGGAGTTGCTGTCGGTCAAAGAGATGCGCCTTCCCGTTTTGAAAGGTATGAACGGCCTGCGAAGTTATCGGAGATGGACAGCCGACTGCTAGGGGCAAAACTTGAAATCGCCCATGATCAACTTCAATTCAGTCCCGGCATCGGCCTCCCCTTTATCTTCTACGACCGGAGCACGCGGAAACTAAGAGCGCAGTCGCACGTAGATGAAGAGTTTCTCAACAAACAGAAAAACAGTGATGTCAAAGAAAGACTACTCAGCGCCGCGCTTGCAGCTCAAGTTCAAGCCGACCTCTTTTTCCCCGAGGTAAAAGTGAAAGAGTTTCCAGACCCTGATTTTGAAGTGGAGTTTTTTCACATACGCTGGAATGCCGAAAAGAAAGGGGGTGAGAGAGTCGTCTATGCAGAATACAAAAAGGGAGAACTCGCCATGTATCATGGCAGATAGGCACGCTTCGTTGACGGCTCGGCTGTGCCCCATTTTGTGTCCCACCTAGGTGAGATTTGGTGGCATTCGGTAGCAAAGCGAGTGGCGCAGAAATCGCCGCTACTGCGGCAAAGATTCAGCAACATAGCAGGCCATCGCACTCCGTAGGCAATGCGCTCTGCGCCAACTGTTAACCGAAAAAGTGCAGGTTCGCTTCGACTGCGCCCCTCGACTTCGCTCCCTCTCGGCCCCGAAGCTTCGGGGCTCGGGGCAGGCGGGGCAAGCCCCTCGGTGGTACTCCCCTCGGCTGCGCTCGGGGCAGTCGGGACAAGCTCAGGGCAGCCGAGTCCTGCCCGAGGAGCCAGTTTCTGATTGGTGGTGGGCCGCCGGCGGGCTTAGGCAGCGGGCTGGAAGGCGCGGGCGGAGAGCAACAGCCTCACCGAGCTCACCAGTTGCTGCGGCTTGAAGGACTTGGGGATAAGGAGCAAGACGCCGACCTGCTGGGC
>JBHHYS010000016.1:0-34312 GCA_046757645.1 Terriglobia bacterium
CAGGGCGACGATAAGGACGGCCAGGGCGCCGTACTGCACCAGCACCATCCGCCGCTCCGTCGCCGCGCCGGCAAAGAATCTCCGCAGCGCCTGGGCCAACCCGAAGGGCACCACCACATAGAGCAGGAAAGCGCGCCCCACGAAGCTCAGCTCCACGGGCACCAGCGTCCGGGTGAAGAGGTAGAGATAGCCCGGCAGCAAGGCCAACTGCAAAATCAGGTTCCAGGGCAGCAAGGCCAGATTCAGCCGCAGGTCGCCCCGGGCCAGCGCCGTAAACACCAGGTACCAGTCGGTGCAGGGCGTCACCAGCACCAGCATCAACCCCAGCCGCAGCGCGGGCACGTCCCGCAGAAACGTCCATCCCAAGCCGTAGGCCACCAGCGGGGTCAGCAAAAAGTTCACCGCCAGCGCCACCCGGAAGTAGCGCCGATGGCCGAAGGCGGCCCGCAAGCCCGCCAGGGGCACGCGGTAGAAAACGGCAAACAGAACCAGGAGCAGCGCGGGGGGGATGGCCTGCTCGGCCCGCTCGGCCAGCGGCGGCGCTCCCCGGGCCAACCCCAGCCCCAACGCCACCGCCGCCAGCAGCAGCGCCGGCTCGAGCCGTTCCACCCAGCTCAGGCGGGTGTCCGGGTTCATTCGTCGGACTCCTTCATCCGGGGTTTGTTTCCGCGACGATGCGCGTCTTCCAGGGCGAGCGCAACTCGTAGGTCACCCCGCGCCAGGTGAGCCGCCGGGTGAAAGCCGAGAGGAGGAAATTCAGCGCCATCAGCCACGGTACCAGAGCCGCTTGCAGCGTGGGGCTCCACCAGGTGCGCTGCAACTCCTCGCGGTGCTCGGGCAGGAGCAACAGCACCGCCTGCAGCCGATAGCCCCCCTTGGCCACGGAAAGCGCCGCAATCGCCAGCAGCGCGGAGACCACCGCGACGCTCAGCGGCCAGGACACGGGTAGAGACCAAGCGGCAACGGCCAACCCATAAAGAAAGACGCCGCAGTAAAAAACGTGAATCCCAATCGCCGGCCACCACAGCCGGGGCTCATAGACCCGGGTGAGGATGATCTGTCGCGTGGTCCATTCCAGCAGCCGGCGCCAGGTGGTGGGATGGTGCGTGGCCACCAAACACTGCGGCACGAAGACAATGCCCCGCCCGGCGTCGCGCAAGGCACGCGTCAACATATAGTCGTCACTGACGCAGCCCCCCCAGTAGCGCGGGGCGTCAATCTCATAGAAGGTGCGGCGACGAATCGCCGTGCCCCCGCCCCAGCAGAAATTCCGCTTCCATTCCCCCATATAGGTCACCGCCGGGGCGTTCCACGCCGCCTGCAACCCGGAAAGAAAATCGCCATCGGGGACGTACCAGCGGAAGGTGCTGGCCGCGCCCAGCTCGGGGTCCTGGAGGTGCGCCACCAGGGTGCGCACCCAGTCCGGCGCCGGCCGCCCGTCGGAGTCGGCAAAGACAAAGACTTGGCTCTCAGGCCGCGCCGCCGCCACCCCGGCCAGCAGGTTGTTCACTTTCTCGCCCCGGCCCACCGGGCGTCCCGCGACGATCACGCGCACCCCGACTTCGTCGGGGCTCTCAGCCGCCAGGCGCTCGCACACGACGCGGGCCGGATCGGAGGCAGCGGCCACGACGAAAATCACTTCCAGGTCGGAAAGGTCTTGCTCGATCAGCGCCCGCAGGTTGGCTTCCAGCTCCGCATCGAGCCCCTTACAAGGACAAATCAGCGTGGTCGGGGGGGCGTAGTCGGGCACGGGTTGGCGAATCCGCCGGCGCACGAAGGCCAGAAAGCGCGGGCCGTCCTGCAGCGCGATCAAGCTCTGCACGGCCAGCAACACCGCCAGTATGAAGAAGAGTGTGAGCATAAAGGCTGGAGTCTATCCGCGCACCTTCGCGGTTGACAACGCCTAACCGAACTCTCCGGCTGGGCTTGCCTCGTCCTTAGATGAAACCCAGCAGCGGGGCGAGCGCGCGCAGCAACAGCAGGATCACTCCGAAACCCAGCAGGTCGAACAGGAGTCCGGCGCGCATCATCTGGAGCAGGGAGACCCGCCCGGAGCCATAAACGATGGCGTTCGGCGGCGTGGACACCGGCAGTATGAATGCCAGGCTCGCCCCCAGGGTGGCCCCCAGCGCCGGCGGCAGCGGCGAGACCCCGGCGGCCCCGGCTACGGCAATCGTCACCGGCACCACCATGCTGGCCGAGGCCGTGTTCGAGGTGGTTTCGGTAATCAGGATGGCGAGGAAGGTGGCCACCGCGGTGAGGGTCCACAGGCTGGGCTCGCCGCCCGTCCCCAATAAGCCCTGCGCCAGGCGCTCGGCCAGTCCGGTGGAGTACATCAGACTGCCCAGACTCAGCCCGCCGCCGAAGAGCAGTATGGTCCCCCAATCAATCTGCACAGCGTCCTTCCAGAGCAGCGCACCGCGCGGCCGCTTCCAACTTACCGGGAGCAGAAACAGCAGGGAGGCGCCGAGCAGCGCCGCCACCCCCTCGTGCAGGTGGGCGCTGACCGCCCGGTCGAGGGGGTCGTCGGCCCCCCGCAGCAGAGCCAGCACACCCGGGGTCACCCAGAGAACCACCGCGGTCAGGAAGGCCACCAGCGTATACGTCTGCGCCCGACTCCAGGGAGCGATACCCTGGCGAATCTCCGCCACGGCCGCCGATAACCCCTCGAGTTTGTGCGGCGGGGCCGGATGCAGCAGCCGCAGCAGTAGCACCAGCAGCCCAAACAGCACCAGCGAGAGCGGCAGCCCCAACAACATCCACTGAAAGAACGGAATCCGCTGGCCGGCCAAGTTCTCCATCATCCCCAGACCGATCAGGTTCGGGGGCGTGCCCACAGGAGTGGCGATGCCGCCCACCGAGGCGGCGTAGGCGGTCATCAGCATCAACCCGGTGGCGTAGCGCCGCCCGCCACCCTGCAAGTGCGGCCCGCCCTCGACGAACAAGCGCTCCAGGGCGTCGCTGATGCCGACCACGATAGGGAACAGGATGGCGACGGTGGCGGTGTTGCTGATCCACATGGAGAGCAGCAGCGCGGTGGCGCCCACCGCCAGCCGGATGCGGCCGGGGGAATTCCCGACGAACCGCGAACCCAGCACACCCAGGGCCACCCGGCGGTCGAGCCCGTTCACCGCCATCGCCCGCGCCAACAGAAAGCTCCCCAGAAACACGAAGATGATGGGGTTCGCGAAGGGACCGAACACGCTGCGCGCGTCCGCCACACCCACGAGCGCACACAGCGCCGGCCCCAGCAGGGCAGTGACCGGGATGGGCAACACCTCGGTGACCCAGAAAACGATCACCAGCACCAAGACGGCTGCCAGCCGCCGCTGCTCCACCGGAAGTCCCGCCGCCGTCGCGTACACCCCGAGCGCGGCCAGCGGCCCGGCGAATAATCCCAACCGCCTCCGCCAGCGCTCGAAGCGTTCTTCGAGCCGCGCAATCCGCTCCGCTTTGTTGTTCTTGGTCATGCCGGCGTGACCGCGACGAGGTAAGCTAGTTAGGAACGAGCGAAGACGCGGGTCACCACCTGGGCGGCGACGTTGTCCAGCGCCTGGAAGAATTTGCGGCCGGCGTGCTCGGCCTTGTCCTTCATCGGGGGCAGCGGGTCGAGCAGCGGCGCCACCCGCTCGCTGAAGCGCGCCTGGCGCTCGGCCGGGTCGCGATAGTAGTCCGCCAGGCGGGCGAGCTCCGCGGCCGCCGATGGCGGGCGGTTCAACTGAGCCGCCAGTGCCGGCCAGAAAGTTTCCTCGAAGCGCCGAGCGGCCCCCGCGTCTTGCAGGCGCAACGGCCCCAGCTTGAAGTGATGAAATTGCCCGCCGCACTTCTCGACCACCAGCCAGCCCAGAAGCAGGAGCGCTTCGCGGCCGAGCTGGTTCGAGCGCTGGCGAAATTGTTCGGGAGGATTCTTCAGTTGCCGACGGTCGAAACCCATCACGTAGGAGTCGATGAAGCGAGGGATCAACCGCTCGCCCTCGAGATGCGCGTACACACGGTGGGCTGCCCGCTGCGCCAGTTTCTCCACCTGCCGGGCTGCCACTCCCATCCCTCCGCCACTCTAGTCTCGCCACTGCAGGATGGCAACGGAAAAGGAACCCGGCTGTGCCCGGTCGGGGGTGCCGGCTGCGGTCCGGGGGGTGTGCACGCAAAGGCTGGTGCGCAGCAGGATGACGACAACGCTGACGAGCAGTCTCCATCTTTCCTTGGCCGCCCGCAGGTTAAATCGCGTATACTTTGGGTATTCTGGCCTGTCAGGGCAGGTGGGGTCGGATGGACAGCCAAGTTTTCTACTTCAGCGACTCTCCGGTCGCTCCCCGAGCCGCAACCCTGCCCGAGCGTTTCATCCCCCGAGCGGTGACCCGCGGCAAACTGCCCCGCGAGCTGGCGCACGCGGCAGTGGTTTGGCTGGCCGACCTGAATCGCGACGCCCAGGACCTGGGACGGCTGGCGCGGCGCAACCCGCGCCTGCGCATCGTTTACTTCGCCAAGCCCAGCCCCGCGGCGGGCGACCGCGACCCGCGCGCTTTCGCCTACCTGCCCCCTCGACCCCAACCGGCCCTGCTGGCGCATATCCTCACCAGCGCCTTCGAGAACATCGAGCTGGCGGAGCGCCTCGCCCGAGCCGAGTCGGAACTCGCCCGCAGCGACCGGGACATTGCCGAACTCAATCGCATCGGCGTGGCTCTCTCTTCGGAGAAGGACACCCAGCGGCTCCTGGAATTGATCCTGCAGGCCAGCCGGGAAATCACCTCCTCGGACGCCGGCTCGCTCTACTTGGTGGAGGAGACCTCGGATACCGCGAAACGCCTGCGGTTCAAGTTGACCCAGAACGACAGTGTCGAGGTGAGCTTTACGGAGTTCACCATGCCCATTGACCGGCGCAGCATTGCCGGCTACGTGGCCGACACCGGCGAGCTGCTCCACCTGGAAGATGTCTACGCGCTGCGCCCGGGCTCGCCCTTCGAGTTCAACCGCCGCTTCGATGCGGAGATCGGCTACCGCAGCAAGTCCATGCTGACCCTCCCCCTGAAGAACCCGAAGGGAAAGGTTCTGGGCGTGCTGCAATTGATCAACTGCAAGCGCAACCGCAAAACCAAACTCACCTCCCCCGCGACGGTTGACCGCGAGGTCATCCCCTATCAGCCCCGCCAGCGGGAACTAGCGGCTTCGCTGGCCTCGCAGGCGGCGGTGGCCTACGAGAACGCCGTCCTCTACGAGAACATCGAGACCCTGTTCGAAGGCTTCGTGAAGGCGGCGGTGACCGCCATCGAGCAGCGCGACCCCACCACCTCCGGCCATTCCTTCCGCGTCTCTCGCCTGACCTGCGGTTTGGCGGAGACGGTGGACAACGTTGCCACCGGCCCCTACGCCGAGCTGCACTTCGCCCACGACCAGATGAGGGAGATCCGCTACGCCGCGCTGCTGCACGACTTCGGCAAGGTGGGGGTGCGCGAAGAGGTTCTGGTCAAGGCGAAGAAGCTCTACCCGCACCAGCTCGAAATCATTCGCCAGCGCTTCGACTACATTCGCAAGGCGCTGGAGGCCGACTACTGGCAGCGCCGGCTGGAAGGGGTCGAGCGCGGCCAGTCCGCCGAGAGTCTGCGGCGGCTCGAGGCCGACTACCGACTGCGCCTAGCCGAGATCGAAGACTATCTGCAGTTTGTCCTGCAAGCGAACGAGCCCACCGTCTTGCCCGCGGGCCCGTTCGACAAGTTGCTGGAAATGGCCAAACGCACCTACGCGGATGCCCGGGGCGTGGAGCGCACCTACATCACCCCCGAGGAAATCCGCTTTCTCTCCATCCCCAAAGGCAGCCTCGACCCCGAGGAGCGGCAGCAGATCGAATCCCACGTCATCCACACCTTCAACTTCCTCGCCCAAATTCCCTGGACGCGGGAATTCAAGCACATTCCCCTCATCGCCCGCGCCCACCACGAGAAGCTCGACGGCTCCGGCTACCCCTACAAACTCCAGCAGCCGCAAATCCCGCCCCAGACCAAGATCATGACCATCTCCGACATGTTCGACGCCCTCTCGGCCGCGGACCGCCCTTACAAGAAGGCAGTGTCGATGGAGCGGGCCCTGGACATCCTGGCCGAGTGCGTTAGGCAGGGCCAACTCGACCCTGTCCTCTTCGAACTCTTCGTGGAGGCCAAGATCTACCAGCTCACCGCCAAACGCCCATAGGGCGCCACCCCGCCCCCCATCCCGGGGCCGTGCTACAATACGGCCTGACGTGGATCTCGAAACCATCCTCCTGGTCCTTCTCCTAGCGGGTCTCATCGTCGTCGCCTACCTGGTGGGAACTCGGCGGCCAGCCGCGCCTGCCCCCGCGCTTGACCCCCGGATTGAAGACGCAATCAAGTCCTTGCCCGGGCTTCGCGACGAACTGGGCGGACTCAAAGAGAATGTGGCCAAGCTGCCCTCCGCGGCCGAGATTCAAGGCCTGAAGGAGCGCCTGGAAGGGGTAGAAGGCCGCGTACCCACGGATCTCTCCGGCAGCGTGGACCGGTTGAAAGAAACCCTGACTCAGATCGAGACCGAATTCAGGGCACGGAAAGAGCTGGAGGAGCGGAACCGAAGCGCGATTCAAAAGATCGAAGCCGTGCTGGTGGGCGCTCAGTCCCGGGGGGCGGCCGGTGAGGTAGTGCTGGCGGAAGCGTTTGCTCAGTTTCCGCCGGAGATGGCCGACACGCAGTTCAAGGTAAACGGCAAGCTGGTCGAATTTGCCCTGGTGCTTCCAAACAAGAAGCGCCTCGCCATTGACTCCAAGTGGCCGGCGGTAAAGGAATTAGAACAATATTCCAATGCCACCGAATCAAAAGAGCGGGAAGAACTGCTGGCCAAGATCGAAAAGGCGGTGAGCAAGAAGGTCGACGAGGTCACCAAGTATATTGACCCGGCCAGCACGATGAATCTGGCGATCGCCGCTGTGCCCGACGCGGCTTACTTCGCCTGCCGCACCGCCCACATTGATGCTTATCGGCAGCGGGTGCTGCTCATGCCTTACAGCCTCACCATTCCCTTCCTCCTCGCCCTCTACAACCTGCACCTGCAGTTGGCCCGCTCGGTGGACGTGGAAAACTTGAACGCCTACCTGTCGCAAGTGGAGACCTACTTGGACCAGTTCGAGGAGAAGCTGGATAACTCGGTGGAGCGCGGAGCCACCATGGTGCTGAATGCCTACCAAGAGTTGCGGCAACGAATCGGCCAGATGCGGGGAACGCTGGCCGCGCTGCAACAGTTGCCCACGGAATCTCTCGCCGACAAGCAGCAAAGCCTCCTGAAGGAATAACGCCCACCGCTCACAACATAAAGTATCCGCTCGAGCCGGTTGCCCACCGGCTGCCGATACCCCCAGCAGGGCATTCCGCGCCGAGGGCGATGAAATTCCGGAGGACTCTCTCCTCTGGTGGGAGCCCTCCCGGGGCCTTTCTTCTCTGGTGGGATGAGCGATTGGGTCGGCCTAGGGCTCGACGCGCACGCCCTTCCAGAAAGCGATGTGATCCTTGATGTGCCCCGCGGCGTTCTTGGGGTCAGGATAGTACCAGGCGGCATTCGGGTTGGACTTTCCGTTGACCTCGATGTGATAGTAGTGGGCCACGCCTTTCCAAGCGCAGCGGGTGGTCTTCTCGCTGGGCTTAAAGTAGTCCTGCTTGATGGTCTCCGGCGGGAAATAGTGGTTTCCCTCCACCATTACACAGGCGTCGCTTTCCGCCAGCACAACCCCTTCCCAGATCGCCTTGGACATTTTGCTCTTCTCCTCCGTTTCCTAAGAAAACACCAAGGAAGGAATTTTATCTGAAGCGTGCCCGCGGCGCAAACCCGGCTCGAACCCCTAGGAGGCGATGAGCAGGCTTTGGGCGAACGGCCAGTCCGAGTCAACCCACTGAACCGCGCAGCAAAACCCGGTTCGCTCCGCCAGGTGAACAAGTTCAGCCACCCGAAATTTGTGGGAGCTTTCCGTCCAGATGGTTTCGCCCTTTTGGAAGCGTACCGTCAAAGCCGCTTTCCGGATGGTCACTGTCTGCTCCCGCGTGGAGCGGAGATGCATTTCAATCCGGTGTTCTTGGTGATTGTAGCGGGCGCGGTGTTGAAATTGCGCCAGCAGAAAATTGGCGTCGAGTTCGCGGTTGATCCGCGCCAGCAAGTTGAGGTTGAAGGCGGCGGTGACCCCCAGGGGGTCGTCGTAGGAGCGGATCATTTGCGGGACGGGTTTTTCCAAGTCGGCCCCCAGCAAAAGTCCGTCGCCGGGGATCAACGAGTGCCGCACGGCGCAGAGAAATTCCTCGGCGACCGGAGTTTCGAAGTTTCCGATCGTGCTTCCCAGGAACAACACCAGCAGGTGCTCGCCGGCTGGCCGACGCGCGGCCACTTCCCGCAAGCCCTCCAGATAGGAGCGTTCCCAGGGCACGATGCGCACCGCATCGATATCGCCGAGCTCCCGCTGACACTGGGCCAGGGCGGTGGCGGAGATGTCGATGGGAAAGTAGGTGGTGGGTTGGCGCCGCGCCAGCGGTTCAAGAATCCAGCGGGTTTTCTTGCCGCTGCCGCTGCCCAACTCCGCCACGCTCAGCGGTGCGGGCATCCGCTCGACCACCTCAGCCCCATGGCGCCGCAAGAGGCGCTCCTCGGCGCGGGTGAGCCCGTACTCCGGCAGCACGCAGATGACTTCGAAGAGCACCGAGCCCACCTCGTCGTAGAAATACTTCGAGGGGAGCTCCTTCTGGCCGGCTCTGCTCAACCCGGCGCGCACCGCGGCAGCAAATTCGGCCCGGGGATCGGCGGTGACCGCCGGGATGGTTCTCCCCGCTCGCTTCAGGGCTGGATTAGTCTTGAGCACAACGGAACGTCGCGTAGACGTAGGGATAGTGTGCTTGGAACCAGTTGCGGAAAGAGGGCCGCAGTAAACAAGCAGCGGTGCGGGCCGAGCCGCCCTTGGCAACATAGTGTTTGCCGTCAAAGAAGTTAGCGGAGTATCCGGGGTAAAGGGAGAAGGGTTGAAACCCCGGAAAGGGTCCGAACAGCGTCGACGTCCATTCCCAGCCATTGCCCACCAAGTCGGCCACCCCGAAGGCGCTGTTGGTGGCGGGATGGGCGCCGACGGGAGTGGGATCCCACCGACGGAAGTCAAAGTTTCCGCTTCGGCCATCCGCGGGTTTGTCCCCCCACGGATAGAGGCGCTCGGTTCCCTCCGGCGTCCCATAGGCCGCTCGATGCAACTGGGCTTCGGTGGGCAGGGTTTTTCCCGCCCAACCAGCATAGGCGGCGGCTTCGGCGTGGCTGACGTAAACCGGCCACGTCAGCGGAAGGGGAATTTCGGCGAACATGCTTCGGTAAAACCACTGCTGGTTGCGCCGCACCCAAAAGCGGGGGTGGGTGATTTCCTGCTGGGTTCTCCATTCCCAGTCGGCCGCGGTCCACAGACTTCGCTCTTCGTAGCCACCCGCTCGAAGGAACTCCAGGTATTGACCGTTGGTGACGTTGTAGGCATCGATGGCGAAGTGGGGAACGCTGACTGTATGGAGTTCGAACTCGTTGTCCCAGCCAAAGGGTAAGCTTCCTTTGCGCACCTGCCCCAGCGTCGCTGTGCCCGCGGGCACCTCCACCATGCGAGGTTTCACGGGCGGCGCCGCCGGTTCTGGTAGAATCGGGTGCCGGAGTTTCGACTCCAGCGGCAACTGGTTCAGCATATAGGCGAGGGTTTCGGCGTGCATCAGCCGGTGTTCGATGGCGAGATGGAAAATCCGCCCTTCTTCGAGGAAGGGCGGGCACGGCCGGGAAAAGGAGGCATCCCGGAGGCAAGCATCGACGCTCTGCCGCACACGCTGGTTGTAGTCATGAATCTCCCCGAGGGGAGGCCAGTCGGAGGGCTGGTCGGTGGGCAAGCCGCTGTCCACCGGATCAATCCCGAAAGCGAAGAGCCGGTCGAATTCCTCCCGGAAGGGATCCAAACCGAAGCCGCCGCGACAAACCAGGTTCCAATCAAATGCCTCCAGATGGCCGACATAGAAGATGATGCGATGCCGTTCGGGAATCGGCCGCTCGTGCAGGGCCTCGGGGCGCACCAGGCGGAATAGCGCGTCGGTGTGGGCGCGGGCATCCGCCAAACGAGCAAGGAGCCGGTGGGGGGGTTCGAGGCTGGATTCTGCCTCAGGCATCCGCGCTTTTTACCGAGAGCCGCCGCGAATGTCAACACCAAGAAGGGAAAATCTTGGGTAGCCCCCGGGGAGTTCCCGCTGGGCACAGAGACGCAGCCATGAAGCCCGGAGCCGGTAGCGTGATCGAGTGTCGTCGGGTCGGGTATTGTCTCGGCAATGGCCGCGAACTCGTCTCCGACCTGAATTTCACCGTCCAAGGCGGCGAAACCCTGGTCTTGCTGGGCCGCAGCGGCTCGGGCAAGACGACTACCCTGAAGTTGATCAATCGCTTGCTGGAGCCCACCGCAGGTGAGGTGCGGGTCGAGGGGCGCCCGACGACCGCTTGGGACCCGATTCGCCTGCGGCGGCGCATCGGCTACGTCATTCAGGAGGTGGGCCTGCTTCCCCACTTGTCGGTGGAGCGCAACGTGGGCCTGGTGCCCGCTCTGGAAGGCTGGGAGGTCGAGCGGGTGCGCACCCGGGTGCGGGAGCTCTTGACGCTGGTGGGCCTGGACCCAGAGGAGTTCGCCGGGCGGCGGCCGCATGAACTCTCCGGCGGACAACGCCAGCGCGTGGGGGTGGCGCGGGCCTTGGGGGCGGACCCGCCCTTCTTGCTGATGGATGAACCCTTCGGTGCGCTTGACCCGGTGACCCGGGCCGAGCTGCAAGGCGAGTTTCGCCGGCTGAAGCAGCGCCTGCAGAAAACCATTGTTTTCGTCACCCACGACGTACGGGAAGCGCTGCTCCTGGGCACGCGCATTGCCGTGCTCGCCGCGGGGAAACTGGTAGCCGTGCATCCCCCCGGGGAGTTTCTGCGCGCGGCGCACCCTGAGGTGGCGAGCTTTGTTTCTTCGCTCCGAAGCCTGGAGGAGGAAGTCAATCCGTGATGCGAGGTGGCGGGTGAACCTTCTGGATTTTCTGCTGCGCAACCGAGGCGAAGTCCTCGCCTTGACCCTCGAGCACCTGGGACTGGTGGCAATCGCCATGCTCATCGCCCTCTTGCTCGGCATTCCCTTGGGGATAGTGATCACCCGGCAGGCGGCGCTGCGGCGGTGGATTCTGGGCGCCGCCAACGTCATTCAAACCGTGCCGAGCCTGGCGCTGTTCGGGTTTTTGATTCCCGTGCCGCTGATTGGGGGCATCGGCAGCCGCACGGCCATCGTCGCCCTGGCGCTCTACGCCTTGCTGCCCATCATCCGCAATACCTACGTAGGAATTTCCGGCGTGGACCCCGCCGTGGTCGAAGCCGCCCGCGGCATGGGGATGACTGACCGCCAGCTTCTCTGGCAGGTGGAGATTCCCCTGGCCCTGGGTGTGATCCTGGCCGGGATTCGCGTGGCCACCGTGATTTCGGTGGGAATTGCCACGATTGCGGCGGCGATCGGTGCCGGCGGCCTGGGGACCTACATCTTTCGCGGCGTGGCCATGGTGAACAATCAAATCATCCTGGCCGGCGCCATCCCCGCGGCGCTGCTCGCCGTGCTGGCCGACTCGTCGCTCGGCTGGGCCGAACGCCGCCTGAAAGCGGCCGGCTAGGATGCCCCGCGCAGCTACACTTCTACTGGCCGGCGCGCTCGCGGCCCTGACCGCTTGCCAATCCGGGCGCGAGGGCCGAGTCGTCATCGGCTCCAAGAATTTTACCGAGCAAATCATTCTCGCCGAATTGCTGGCGCAGCACATCGAGGCGCATACCGGACTCGCGGTGGAGCGACGCTTCAATCTGGGCGGAACCCTGATCGCCCACCAAGCGATTCGCGCCGGCGAGATTGACCTCTACGTTGAATACACCGGCACGGCTCTAACCGCGATTCTCGAGCAAGAACCCTCGCACGACCCGAACGAGGTCTATCGGCGCGTGCGCAGGGAATACGCCCGGCGCTTCGGCCTGGAGTGGACGGAGCCGCTGGGCTTCAACAATACCTTCGCCATCGTGGTGCGCGGGGAAGACGCGCGGCGACTCAATCTGAAAACCATCTCGGACGCAGCGCCCTACACACCCGAGTGGCGGGCGGGCTTCGGCTACGAGTTCATGGAGCGGCCCGATGGCTTCGCCGGGCTGGCCGAAACCTATGGGCTGCGCTTTGGGAGCCCGCCCCGAACCATGGAGTTGGGCCTGCTCTACCGCGCCCTGGAAGAAAAACAGGTGGATATGGTGGCGGGAAATTCCACCGACGGTGTCATCGCCGCCCACGACCTGGTGGTGCTCGCCGATGATCGTCGCTACTTCCCTCCCTATGACGCCGCCCCCGTCGTCCGTCGGGAGACGTTTGAGCGGCATCCCCGCCTGCGGGCGGCACTCCGTGAGCTAGGAGGGAAAATCAGCGAAGAGGAGATGCGGCGGCTCAACTTCGCCGTGGAGGGCGAGGGTGGTGACGTCAAGCAAGTGGTGCGCGACTTCCGCCGCGCCAAGGGCTTTTGAGCTACGCGAAGACGTCAGCAGTCAACGCGTTGGTGCGGCCGATTTCCGCCAAGACCGGAGCGCTCGGACGGCGGCAGCGCGGCTGCGTCCGGTAGTCCACCTCGAGGAGGCCGAAGCGGGGCGCAAAACCCAGGTGCTATTCCTAGTCATCAATCAGGCTCCGGTATCGGTTTCGTAGAGTTCCCCCTGGCGGGCCGAGCCTTAGCTCTCATGGGCGCGGCCCCCCCCTTCGGCCAAACCAAAAGAATAGCGGCACGCTCAGGAATACCGCAGGAACCAGCAGCGCTAAAAATTTCGGCAAGTCATGGCTTGGAGATCGGCCCCAAAATCTGGGATTGAAGCTCCAATGATAGGCAGGTTCCGCTGGTATGAGCGCTTTCAGTTCGTCTATTCTTTTTAGGCGTTGTGCTATCTCAGGCTTTTCACGACGCCTTGGAAAGTACCGAGACGGGACTTGTGTTTCAAGCTCAGCTAGCTCTTTCTGCAACCTTATCTTCCAGGCATTCTTATGAGCACTCACCGATACGAAGCTAAAGGCTGCCCACAAGCAGAGCCCAGTCAAGACAATCAGTTGCTTCTTGTTCACTTGCCTGGCCCGTGGGAGCAGAGGGTGTTGTTTTTGCTCAAAAGTACCATTCGGGCACTAGCGGCACGCAAAGGGGGGCGCCGCTAATCTGTTCGTGGTATTGCTGCTCGTGAAACTCTACAACCGGATGCGTGCCAAATCAACAGGAATTCTTTCGGCGCTTAGGCCGACTGTGCAGCGGTTGTGCAACGTAGCTGCCTGCGATATACTCGCAACTGCTTGATTCTAATGGCGGGGCTGTAGCTCAGACTGGATAGAGCAGCGGTTTCCTAAACCGCAGGTCGGGGGTTCGAATCCCCCCAGCCCCTTTATTGTTTCGACAGCTTGCCCGTAGGGGTGGTTTTTGGCGGGCGGGGGTGCGCCCTCCTCGATTCCGTTCCCGCGGCCCGCACGCCCGAACTCCTTGTTCCCCCCGGGGTGGCCGCTGCCTCCTGGTACTTTCGTCTCGTCCGCCAGTGACTTTTCTCCTATTGTTTCTCCGCTCGGCCGGCGGTCTACTAGCGAGCGCGGGGGAGGGGCGGGGTTTCTCTCTGCAGGGGATGAACAACGACGCCAGAATCACCTCCGCCCGAGCCTTCCTGCGCAGCTTCAACATCCTGCTGAAGTCTGTTCGACTCTACGGTTTCGATCACGAACGCACCGCCGCACAGTTTGAGACCGCCTGGAAGGAGCTCCGCGGCGGGTTGTCGAGCGAGGGCGAGGCTGGTCTTCTGCTGGGGGTGTCTGATTCGCAGCTCTGGCTGGATGGCATCCCGCTCAAGGCCAACCCGGTGGAGCGCAACCTGGCGGAATTGCTTGGCGCCGCTAACGTGGCCAGGATCCAGTTCTCTTCCCGCGTCACCCGGGACGACTTCAGCCGCTTCGTGCGCGCCTTCGCCACCCGAGGGACCAGGCCCGCCGCTTTGGCCGCCCATCTGAAAGCCGCGCTGGAAGAGACAGGCGAGGCCACGATTCGCATCAGCGAGGTTCGGTTTGTGGCCGAGGATGCCGCGCTCGCCGGCTCCTCGGTGGCTGCGGAACTCACTGCCCGTGCCTTGGGGACTGACGCGGGCCCGATGCAAACCTGGCTCAATCACCCGCAGAAGCTGCTGCAACTCATTGCCGCCGCCGAGGGCGCTCACTCGGAACCAGCCGCCCCCTCAGAGGGTACGCCCGCAGGCGACAGCAAAGCGCTTTCCCCGCAAGAAGACGAGCTGTCGGGCCTGATGCGGCTGTTGACTCAACTCGGCCAAGCCAGCCGCCCGCCCGGGCGTTCCCCCGCTGTGGGCGAGTTCCAGCAGCAACTCGCCCAGCTGCCGGCAACGGCCCAGGCAACGCTCCGGCAAACGCTGGCCAGCCTGACCGGGGCGGCCCGCCCCTCTCAGCCCGACAAACCCCTGCTCCTGCAACTGGCTGAGCAGCTCGCGATTCGCTTTGCCGTTGACCGCTACCAACGGGGTGAAGTCGGGATCAAGGGAGTGCATGAGCTGCTCGACCGCACCAGCCGCAGCATCGAGACCCTACGCAAAGTCCTGGGTGCCCACGAAGAAAAAATGATCCGCGCCGGCTTGGCGGTGGAATCCAACACCGACATCCTCGACCGTCAGTTTTGGGCCTCTCTCCCCGAGTCGGGCAAGCACAGTGTGCTGCTTTCGCCGGACGTCTGGTGCGTGCCGTCCCGCAACATCCGCCAATATGTCGAGCAATTGCTCGCGCGTCCTGACCCCGACGCGGCCAGCGCCATCCTGCTTAACTACGCCACCAGTATCCATGCCTCCGACCCCGAGGCGCGCGGCAAGGCCGCTGTCGGATTGAGCGACCTAGTTGAGCTGTACGCCCGCGCAGACGTGCGTCTGCTGGAAGCCGCTACCCGCCACGTTGGCGAGCAATTGAGCTCCGAGTCGGTTCTCGATTTGCAAAACCAGCTCAGCGCCACCTTTGTCCGCCTCAGCCAGGAGGCCGCCGCCCGCCACCACTATTCGGTCGTGCAGCAATCGCTCGCCACCTTGGAAAATGTGAAACACGGCCAGCCGTCCCTGGCCGAGCGGTTGCGGCCTCGCATCGGAGTGGAAAATCGCGTCGGCGAGTTCATCGAAGAGGCGTTGCGCGCCCCGCGCCTGCCAGAGAATCTGGCGAACGTACTGCAGTGCCTGCCGCGGGTGGCCGCCGAGCAGTTGGCCGCCCGGTTCAAACGGTGCGTGCGCTGCGACGAGCGCGACCGCCTCGTGCACTTGGCCCGGGAGCTTGGCCCGGAGGGAATCAACAGCCTGCGCGAAACGCTCCAGACCTGCCCGGCCGCGGAAGCCGCCGGCACGGTGGGTTTGCTCAGCCGGCTGGACGTTGCGGCGCTGGAGGAACTCTTGCCCCTGCGCCTGCGGAACTGGAATCGCTTCTCCCACGATCTGGTGGTGCGGGAGCTTGCCTGCGCCGGCGCGCCCGAGCGCGGCCGCTTGCTGCTCACCTTGCTCGATATTCTTGACGAATCGGTTGCGCCGCAGGCGCTCGACGAAATCGGAATGACCGGCGACCCCACCACCGCTTTGCGCTTGATGCGCTTAGCCGGGGGCAAGCTCCCCCAGTCCGCCTCGCCCTACCTGCGCCTCAAGGCCGTCGAAGCTCTGGGGCGGCTGCGCCATCCGGTGGCCGCACCACTCCTGCGCCAACTCGTCGAGGCCAAGCAGGTTTGGCGCTGGCTGCATCCGCGGGAACTGCGCGTCGCCGCGGCGCAGGCACTGCAGAAGATTGACCCGGAGTGGGCGCAGAGCTTTTTGCCCGGCAGCCGGCTGAACCCAGCGGAGTTGGCGCTCGCCCCGCTCGATCCCGACCCTCGGACGCCCTGGGTGCGGCAGCGGCGCTACCGGCGCATCCTGCTGCCGCACACTCTGACGGGAGTGGCGAGCACCCTGCGGCGTGACTACAACTTGAGTGTCAAGACCCTCAGCTTGGGCGGCGGGCTGGCGGCCAGCGAAGGGCGTCCTGCACTTGGCAGCCAGGCTGAGCTCCGGCTCCACTCCGGCTTGCACCATCTTTGCTCACAGGTGGTGGTGCGCGAGGCGCCACCCCAGCAGATGAGCTTTGAGATTTTCGAGATTGACCTGCCGGGCCGGACACGGCTCCGCCGCCTCCTGGCTGGCTTTCACCTCCCCACCGGCTGAAGCCCGGCGACAATTCTCGCCGGGAGTCGGGCGCTCCCAACCGGATTCGATTTCGGCACCGCATGGGGCGAACGCTTGCCACAGCAACTGAAATGAGTCACATTACCGGCTCACGGGAGTCCCACGAACGACTTCACCGCCGGGCAGACGGGAAAGGAGGTCGCCATCGCCATCCCTGCCCCTCAAGACCTGCTCGACTTCAGCGGCAAAGTTGTGGTGGTGACCGGCGCCGGCAGCGGCCTGGGCAGTGGCATCGCCACCCGCTTCGCGGAAGCCGGCGCGGCGGTAGTGGTGAACTACCGTTCGAGTGAGTCCGGTGCGCAGGGTGTGGTGCACACGATTGCGCGCATAGGCCGGAAGGCAATCGCCGTCCAAGGCGACGTCCGCCAACGGAGCGACGTGGAAGGCCTGATCGCCCAGACGGTGAAGGCGTTTGGCCGACTCGACGTCTTGATCAACAACGCCGGAGTGTACCCGCTGGCCTCGCTGCTGGAAATGCCGGAGGGGGAATGGGATCGGGTGCTGGACGCCAACCTGCGCAGCGTCTACCTCTGCACCCAGGCAGTGGCGCGGCAGATGATCGAGCAGGGACGGGGGGGCGCGATCGTCAACATCGCCTCCATCGAAGGCGAGAACCCGGTGCCCCGGCACAGCCACTACAACGCCGCCAAAGCAGGCGTGCTGATGTACACGCGCGCCGCCGCGCACGAGCTCGGCCCGCATGGCATCCGGGTTAACGCGGTTTCACCCGGCCTGATCTGGCGCGAGGGCCTTGAGCAGGACTGGCCCGATGGGGTGGCGCGCTACCGCCGGGCAGCCCCTCTCGCCCGCCTGGGACGGCCGCAGGAGGTGGCCGACGCTTGCCTGTTCCTGGCCTCCCCGGCCGCGGGCTGGATCACCGGGGCCAACCTGGTTGTCGACGGCGGGGTGATGACCAGCACGGTCTATTAGGCAGCGTTTGAAAGCGCACCGTGCGGCGCGATCACGGAGAACGACAAAGCTTCCTCCGGTTCATATCTTCCGTCGGGCAGAGGGCGCAGGTAGGCTCCATTGAGGGCCTGGTTTCCAGCAGGCACGCTAACAAAGCCAGCGCTGGAGGGAGGTTTCCGCAGAATGTTGACCGCCGAGCAATTGATTGCCCATTTCGACCTCAAGCCCTTACCGGTAGAGGGCGGCTACTTCAAGCAAACCTACCGGGCCGAGGAAATAATTCCCGCCGACGCCTTGCCCGCTCGGTACCGCTCGGGCAAGGCCTTCGGCACCGCCATCTATTACTTGCTGACCTCGGAGCCGGAATCCTTCTCGGCGATGCACCGCCTGCCGTCGGAGGAGGTCTATCATTTCTATCTGGGCGACCCGGTGGAAATGCTGCTTCTCTACCCCGACGGCCAGGGTGAGCACGTTGTCCTGGGGCAAGATGTTCTGGGCGGGCAGCACGTTCAGTTCGTGGTGCCGCGCGGGGTGTGGCAGGGCTCGCGCCTGGTTCCGGGCGGACGTTGTGCCCTGCTGGGGACCACAATGGCGCCCGGGTTTGACGCGCATGACTACGTCGGTGGCGACCGCAACGAGCTAATCCGACGCTACCCGGACCAGGCCGGGCTCATCCGGGCACTGACCCGACCGGACTCGGCACTCCACATGGGTGAGGGAGCCGGCAGTTGAGCTTCGCTGCCGCGACTTAGCTTGCTCAAAAACTTTTCTCACCCAGGGCCAATCGCGTTTGACTCCTCCGGGTGAATCCGGGCCGGAAACCAGGGGGCGCGATTGGCTTCCAGCCACCCGCAGAACGCAATGATGCCGATGGCAATGAGGTAGGGCCGCAGGCGGTTCGGGGCCGCCTCAGCGAAGAAGATGGCAACGCCTGTGGCCAGCAATTTGCACAAGCGGGTCGGGTGCGAGAAGACTCGCCCACTGGTTGAAATGGAAGAAGCCTGGTGGCGCGGTTATGGCGGGCCTGCGAGGCGATCAACGGGAAGAAAATGGATAGATGAAATCATAATCATATGGTTTTCTCTCCCATAAAGCTGCCCGCCAATCGGTGGCCCTTTGACGCGCTTTCGGAGGGCGGTAAACGAAGTGTTTGGCACCGTTTCCCAGAACGGTCTGGCCGCGGCGGCCCCAAACCGCAGCGCACAAAGAAAGGACGTCCGGCAGGCTCAGACCGGCGAGGAGCCAGCCGAACCGGGTATAATGCCGCTTGCATCGAGCACGCCCCGACGGGCCGAGCAGCGGTGCTGGGAGGGCCCATCGTGGATGGTCAGCGGTGATCTTCAAGGCGAAGATTCTGGTGGTGGAAGACGACACCGCCATGCTGCGGCTGTTGGGCGAGGTGTTGACGCAGATGGGAGCGGAGCCCTACCTGCTGGCCAGCAGCGTGCGCGCGGCCGAGCTGGTCAACCGGGAAAAATTCGACGGGGTCTTCCTCGACTGGCGGATGCCCGAGTTGGACGGCCTGGAGCTGGCGCGGCGGATTCGGCAGTCGGAGCTAAACCCGACGGTGCCCATCGTGATGCTCACCGGGGTGACCAGCCTCACCGGGCTGCGGGAGAGCTTCGAAGCCGGGATCAACTTCTTCCTGCAAAAGCCGGTGAGCATAGATAAGCTGCGCCGCCTGCTGAACGCCTCCCGCGGTGCCATGTTACAGGAGCGCCGGCGCTACCGGCGAGCCCCGGCGGCGCTGTGGGTGCGGTGTCGCTGGGACAAGCAGGAGGCGACCGGCGCCAGCACCGATCTGGGGCCCACCGGAATGTCGCTGATCCTCCGCGAGCCGCCCCGCGAGGGCACCAAGGTTGAGGTGGAGTTTGAGTTGCCGGGTGAAAGGAGACGGCTCCGCCTGGCCGGCGTGGTCACGCACGTGTCGCCCGGTTCGGCCCTGGGGAAGTCCGAGGGACAAGCTGTGGGGCTCGAGTTCCGACAGCTCAAGAAAGAGGACCGCTCGCTCCTGAGCGACTACGTGGGAAAAACCCTGGCGGAACTGCCCCCCACGGTGTAGCCCGCTTTACTCAGGAGCCGCCCCGGACGGTGGGAGTTTTGCTGAGAACGGCCCCTCGGTCCGATGAGGGGCTCCGGTTCGCTCCCGCTAGCGCCCCATTTCCGATTCCAGGACTTCCCGCACCTTAACCGCCAGGGTGTCGCGCCCGAAGGGCTTTTGCAGAAATGCCGAGCCAGCCGGGAGCACCCCGTGGTGGACGATGGCGTCGTCGGTGTAGCCGGAGACGTAGAGCACCTTCGTTTCTCGGCGCAGCGGCAGCAGGCGTTCGGCCAACTCCCGCCCGCTCATTCCCGGCATCACCGCATCAGTCATCAGCAGGTGGATGGGGCCCGCCTGCCGCCGGGCCACCTCGAGCGCCTCATCCCCACTCCGGGCCTCAAGCACCGTGTAGCCGCTACTCTCCAGAAACTCCCGGGTGAGCGTCCGCACCGCCCCTTCGTCTTCCACCAACAAAACCGTCTCCCAGCCGCGGGGGGCTTCACCCCGGGGTTTGCTCGCCCCACTGGCTTCCAGGAGTTGCTCGACCCGCGGCAGGTAGACTTTGAAGGTCGTCCCCCGGCCCGGCTCACTGTACACCCAGATATGACCGCCACTCTGTTTGACGATCCCGTAGACCGTGGCCAGCCCCAACCCCGTTCCCTTGCCCTTCTCCTTGGTGGTGAAGAAGGGCTCGAAGATGTGCGCCCGGGTTTCGGCGTCTATGCCTGTGCCGGTATCACTCACGGCCAGCACCACATAGGGGGCGGGGGAGACGGCGGGGTGCTGGCGGGCATAGTCGTGATCGAGTTCAACGTTTTTGGTTTCCAGAATGAGCCGGCCCCCCTGGAGCATGGCATCGCGGGCGTTGACCGCTAGGTTCAGAATCACCTGCTCGAGTTGGTTCGGGTCGGCCTTTACGGGCCCCAGTCCCGGGTCGAGCCGGGTAATCAACTGGATATGCTCACCGAGCAGCCGGGGCAGCAGCTTTTCCATCTCGCCCACCACCGTGTTGAGGTCGAACACCACCGGTTGCAGCACCTGCTTGCGGCTGAAGGCCAACAGTTGCTTGATGAGGGAAACGGCGCGCTCGGTGGCGTCGTGAACCTCCCCGCGGTAGCGGCGCAAATCCTTCTGATCGATGTCGTCCAGCAAAAGCTCGCTGTAGCCTTTGATGAGCATGAGCAGGTTATTGAAGTCGTGGGCGATGCCGCCTGCCAGCCGCCCCACCGCCTCCATCTTCTGCGCCTGTCGGAGCTGCTCTTCCAGGACACGCCGCTCGGTGATGTTTTCGACAATCCCTTCGAAACAGATGATCTCGCCCTTCTCCCCTCGCACCGGTCGCCCGCTCAGGCGCACCCGGATCGGCGTGCCGTCCTTCCGCCTCCACTGCACCTCCACCCCTTCGAATCGCTCCTGGTTCCGATACTGCTCCACCAGGCGGGCCCGCTCGCCCGGGTCGTGATAGATTTCGGTGGCCATGTCCACGTCCAGCAATTCCGCCTCGGCGTCGTAGCCGAGCATGGCCACCAGCGCCGGGTTGACCGCCAGAAACCTGCCCTCCGCGCTGGAGCGATAGATGCCGTAGGGTGCGCCTTGGACGAGGGAGCGATAGTCGGCTTCGGACCGCCGCCGCGCCTGCTCGGCTTGCTTGCGCTCGCTGATGTTCTGGTAGAGGCCAATCACCCCGATGAGTTTTCCTCGCACCAGCAAAGGCACGCCGTGCAGCTCCACGTCCACCGACGTCCCGTCCTTGCGCCGCCGGCGAGTGGCCACATGAACCACCTTGCCCGCCAGAGCCCGCCGGGTGAACTCGGCCGGTTCGGCCCGCCGGTCCTCCGGCGCAATGAATTCATCCAGGTTGGAACCGGCGATCTCCTCCCGGCGGTAGAGGAAGAGGTGCTCGAAGGCGGGATTGCAGAGTTGCACCCGGTGCTCGGAATCGACCACCACGATGGCCAGAGGACTGTTTTCGATCAAGGCATTGAGGTGAGTGGTTCGTTCTTCCAGCTTCTTTTCGTCTTCCTTGGCCTTGGTGACGTCGACCATCAGGCCGCGGAGCTGCCTCCCGCAGTCGTCCTCACTGCGCACCACGCGCACGATGTCGCGGAGCCACACCACCCGACCGTCAGCCGCCACGGCCCGGTACTCGAACTCATGATCCTTTCCCTGGCCGGTGGCCTCCCGGCAGAGAGCCAGGACCCGTTCCCGGTCGTCCGGATGAAGATGATTCGCCCAGAAATCGGGCTCCGTGAGCCACTGCTCCACCGGGTAGCCTAGGATCTCCTCGGCGCGCCGGCTCACAAAAGAGAACTTCCAAGTCTGCACGTCCGCCTCCCAGACGATAGCGTCGAGGTCCTGCACCAGATCGCGGAAGCGGCGCTCGGAAGAGGCCAAGAGAAAATGGGCGCGGGCGAGTGCGATGATGTGGCCGAGTTGGAGCCGGACCGCTGGGGTGAACAGAGGTAGGCTCTCCGCCAGGTCGGGCTTCGCCGAAACCATTACCAGCACCCCGAGGCGTTCGTTCCCGAGTGCGATGGGCAGCATCAGAATCGACTTGGCGTTCGCCCGCGCCAGGAGTTGCGCCGCCGGCTCCTCCGCTACACTCGCGGAGGGCACGCCGACCGGCTCGTCCCCTTGCGCCACCCGAAGCAGCCAGTCGGCGTGGCCGAAAAACTTCGCCAACCCGCCCTGGGCTGAGTGGGGGTAGCCAAAGTTGGCTCGAAGGGCGAGGCCACCGTCCGATTCGAACAGGTAGGCGGCACCCTTGGAGCTCCCGACCACGGCCAGGCACCGGGCCAGAACCTCATTCAACATCCTCTCCAGGTCTAGGCTCTTCGAGAGGATGGTGGAGAGCGCCCCCAATTTCTCCACCAAGAGGTCGTCCGCGGCCGACGGGCGCGCCGCGGCCGCCCCGCGACGTGCCGGGAAAATCTGTTCTTGCGCTCCCATCGGGTGTTTCAACCTTCTATCCCCACGCGGAGGTGCCGGAGAATGTGTTGGAATTCGGCCAATAGGTCTGGGTCCCACCAACCCTGTTTCACCTCAATCTCCATGGTGTCCAAAGCCTCATCACAGGGCAGGGCGGGCTTGTACGGCCGCTCCGAGGTGAGGGCATCATAGACGTCTACGATTTGCAGCACCCGCGCAGTCAGGGGGATTGCCTCGCCTACGAGCCCGTCGGGGTAGCCCGAGCCGTCGAGCTTTTCGTGATGATGGCGAATGATGGGCAGCACCCACCGAAAGGACTTCAGAGGGGCGCAGATGCGCTCCCCCACAACCGGATGCTCGCGCATGGCCGCCCACTCCTCCGGGGTGAGCGGAGCGGATTTGAGCAGAATGGCGTCGGGCACAGCTACCTTGCCAATGTCGTGAACCACCCCCGCCCGGCGCAGCGCAGTGATTTGCTCGGGTGGGAGGCCGATGCACGCTCCCAGCCAAGCGGAATACTCAGACAAGCGCTCGCAGTGACCCTCCGTATAGGGGTCTTTGCCTTCAATGCTGCGCGCCAGAGCAAAGAGGACGGATTCGGCCCGCTCCAACTCATCCGTATGGGCCTTTAGGCTGAGCAAGGATCGCACCCGAGCCAATAGCTCGCTGCACTCGACCGGCTTGCTCAAGAAATCGTCGGCTCCAGCCTCGATGCCGCGCACGCGGTGCTCGGGGGCTGAGAGCCCGGTGATCAGCACCACCGGCGTCAGGCGGCTTTCGGGATTGTTCTTGAGACGCCGGCAGACCTCGAAACCGTCCAGGTCGGGCAGCAATACATCCAGCAAGACCAAGTCCGGTTGGCCGCGGGCAAACTCTTTGAGAGCATCTCTACCTTCGCCCACGGTGATTACCTTGTATCCCTGCCGGCGCAACAGCTCCGCCAAGAGCCTGCGGGTGGCTTCGTGATCGTCGACCACCAAGATGGTTCCCATCACCGTGTTCTCGACTTCGCGCTCCGCGACGTGGCACCGCGGCTCACGTCGCTCTTCCACAATGACTCAGGCCGACGGGTGGGGATGCGCGCACGAGCGCCGGGAGCCGCGGTTCGGGCCTAGCGGTTCATCCCCTCTTGGGAGCCCACGCCTCCCCCCCTCTTGCTAGTAGAATGCGGGGAAGGCGGAGAAACAATGGGAGAACAGTCGCAGGTACTAGTACAAAAGTACCGGGACGCACCCCCGGGGGCCACCCGCTTCCTCGGGGGAAAGGAAGACCTTTTAGCCCAGAAAGTGAGGCTGGCCTGTGCAGCCCGCGGGGTAAAGGAGGGAGAGAGGCGGCCAACTCCCCGCCGGCGACACCACGGTTCGGGGAGAAGCTACCGGTTCGTAGGCTGCCCCCGACCGCTGTTTACTTCGCAGACGAGCGCGGTCACATTGTCGGGGCCGCCGCCAGCGTTGGCTTGCGCGACCAAGGTCTCAACCTTTGCCCTTAAGGAGCCCGGGCGCGCCAGAATCTCTCCTATTTGGCGGTGCCGGACGACCCGGTAAAGCCCATCACTACAGAGCAGGAAGAAATCGCCCGGCTGGAGTTCCGTGGTCGTCACCACCACGTCGAGCCGGCTCATCGCGCCCACGGCCTGGAGCAACATATTCTGCAACGGAGTTTCGGGGAGCGCTTCGCCCTCGAGGTCGGTGAGCGACTCGGCGAGGGTTTGATCCCGGGTCAGTGGGGTCAACCTGCCCTGGCGAAGTAGATAGGCGCGGGAGTCACCCACTTGCGCCACCCAGGCCTCGGTGCCACGCAGCAGCGCGGCGGTGAGGGTTGTGCCCATGCCTTCATACCGCCGATCTTCTCGGGCTATATGGTAAATAACATCACTGGTGGCTTGCACGGCTTGGATGAGGGCGGGGCGCAGGTCGGCCGCGTCCTGTGTGGGGTTGGGTAGAACTCTCAGAAGCTCGGTGGGCAAGTTTTCCACACACAGCTGACTGGCCACCTGGCCCGCGCTGTGCCCGCCCATGCCGTCGGCCACGGCCAGGAGCACGCCCGGGGCGGCGAAGGACACCCGAACCTCCCCGCCCGCCGGCAGAATGGTTCGGCGGCGGAGATCGAAGCTCAAGTAATTGTCTTCGTTATTGGAGCGGATTCGCCCCGTGTCGCTGCCCGCCGCCACGGTGCCCAGCAGGCCCCCTACCCCGGGGGCGGGACCCTCAACAGACGTCGCTGGTCGACGACGCGCCATCGCTTGGTTAAATCCGACTAGCCGGTCTCAAGCGAATGAAGATAAATAAACGATGCCAGCCAACAAGAACTTCTTTGGCATCCTAGCATCCGCAGCTGACCCGGTCAACGATCTCAGCGGTGTTTCCGCCGCGGGTGATCCCGAGCACCCCATAACGAGCTTTAGTTTCTCTCGGTCGGCATGACCCCCCGGCGATTCCGCCACCGGGCAATCACCGCCTTGGATTGAAGGGTTAAGGCCGGGCAGAATCAATCCGGGCCTCGCTTGTGTTCCCCCAGGGATTCTCGAACCGCTCCGTATTGGCTGCCCCATTCGTCGGTCATCTTGCTGCGAATCTCCCATAGTTCGGGGAAGAATTTTGTGCGCAGGCCTTCGTCCAGCAGCTCCACCGAGCGTCCTTTCAAGGATTTCGCCCCCAGACCGATGGTGCGGTGAATCAGTTGGATGTGATGGAAACGGAATTTTTGAAACAGCTCATCGAATTCGGCCAGCGCTTCCGCCACCACATAGGCATCACTGTGCGCGTAGCCGGAATGGTAAATTGCCTCCACCGTCAAGTTGTGGCGATCCAGATAGTGGGTCTTGAAAGACTGCCACAGCGGAGGGGGCATTTTCAGAAGCGTCCGAAACCCCGGGGATTCCTGGCCGCTGCCACTCCCCAACCGCACCCGGATTTCCTGATATTCTTTGGGCGACATCGTTTCCAAAAGCGAGAGCTCTTCGATCATCAGCCTCTGCACAATGTGTACCCGCCGAAATAATGTCATCACCCGGTTGGTATTCTCTTCCTGGATGTAATCATCGATGTCCAGCAGGGTATTGGCGATCAGCTTCATCAAGAGCTCTTCCACCTGATGGACAATTTGAAATTGGAGCTCGTCCTGATTGCAGAAGTCGGTGAAATCTTTTTGGCAGGAGAGCAGCCTCTTGGTATTCAGATACAATTCGTAGTCGAGAGTACCTTCACCATTCATAATCGAGTAAAAGTAGGAACGATCCACGACAACCTCCCTCGCGCAGGATGTTAATGAATACCAGCCCGCCTAGCGACGACAGTGGTGAACCATAGACGCTGCATCCGCCGGCCCCTCCCCGACACCCCATCCCCTGGGCGCAAAAGAGGGCGGGCGCAACCGCAGCAAGAAAACTCCTCTGACAGCGACTTGGAGGCACCCATCGGGAGCAAGCCACTCGTTGAGCGGCATCTTAGACCGGCCCCCCAGGCAAGTCAACGCGCGGGGTCGATGTTGCTTTCTTGTGAGAGGGTGGTGTCAAATTTCTTGGTCGGCGGAAATTGTCGCCTCCGTCGCGGTTGGTGTGAGGGTGCGGATGGGCAGAGCTGCTGGGGGAGCGTCGTTTCTGACGCTACCCGGCTGGGCTTGCCTGCGCAAACCGCTCCGAATCGGGTCGCTCCTGCCCTACTTTTCTGGTCGGGCTTTGGGTCGAGCGTCCCGCCCCGCCGGCGACTTGCTCTCACTCCTCGCCTTTCGGTACAATCCCGCCCGTCCTTAGTTTTTTTTGCGGGGGATGGCGCGCCCCAACCGCTTGAGGCCGGAGGACGATGTATCCCCGGGCATTCCGCTATCATCGAGCGAATTCAGTGGAGGAAGCCGCCTCCCTGCTCGCCGAGTTAGGCGAAGAAGCCAAATTACTGGCGGGCGGGCAGAGCCTGATCCCGCTCATGAAGCTCCGCCTGGCCAGTCCGCCCCACTTGGTGGACCTCAACTTTGTGCCCGGGCTTTCCTACATCAAGGAAGAGGGAGGCGCACTTCGGTTTGGGTCGCTCACCCGCCATGCGGAACTGGAAGCCTCGCCGACCGCCAGACGGATCCCGATCTTGCATGATTGCGCGTCGGGGATCGCCGACGTTCAGGTTCGCAACCAGGGAACGATTGGCGGATCGCTGGCGGAGGCCGACCCCAGCGGGGATTGGGCCCCTGTTCTTCTCACGCTTTCGACCCAGGTTCTCTGCGTGGGCCCGACCGGTGCGCGCACAATCCCTCTCTCTCGTTTCTTTACCGATGCCTACACGACCGTATTGGCGCCCACGGAAGTACTGCGGGAGGTGGTTGTCAAGCTGCCGCCCCAGAACAGCCGCGGAGCCTATCTGGCACTCAAGCGCAGCGCCCCCGTGTACGCTACCGCCAGCGTCGCGGTTCAGTTGACCCTAGCAGACAGAGACATCTGCCAGGAGGCCGGGGTCGCTCTGGGAGCGGTGGGATTGACTCCCATCAAGGCGACCGAGGCGGAAGCCGCCCTGCGGGGACAACCCCTCACGGAGAAGACCATCGAAGCGGCGGCGGAAGCGGCGATGGAAGCCTCGAACCCACAATCCGACACGAGGGGAACGGCGGAGTACAAGCGGGCGCTGGTCGGGGCCCTAGTGAAACGAGCCATCGACATTGCGATCCGCCGCTGCCGGAATGAGGCGGTGGAAGTGAGTCACTATTATGCCTGAAGAAATCGAACCGGTTCCGATTACGCTCAGGGTCAACGGCAAATTCTACGCGCTCGCGGTCGAACCGCGTCTGCTCCTCGTCGATCTGCTCCGGGATGAATTGAATCTGACTGGCACCCACATCGGCTGCGAAACCACCTACTGTGGGGCCTGTACCGTGCTCTTAAACGGGGTCAGTGTTAAGTCGTGCACGGTGTTCGCCGTCCAGGCCGACCACGGGGAAGTGCTGACCGTCGAAGGGCTCGGGGGCAACGGCCGCCTGCATCCTCTTCAGCAGGCTTTTACGGAGCACCATGCCCTGCAGTGCGGCTACTGCACGCCGGGGCTGTTGATCTCCGCCTATCATTTGCTCTCGAAGAATCCGCGCCCCAGTGAGAAGGATATCCGCAAAGCGACGGCGGGGAACTGTTGCCGCTGCACGGGGTACCAGAACATTATCAAAGCGATCAAAGCCGCGGCTGCGCAGATGCCGGGTAGATAAAAACGATGGCGATTGCTTTTGGGGGCGAATTTCGGGTGCGGCAAACCAAGGAACAGGTGTACGATTTTCTCACCGACCCGAACCGATTTGCCCCGCTGCTCCCCGACTTCCAAAGCTTGAGCGTCGATGACGAAAAGAACTGCACCGTGAAGGTGAAGGTGGGGATCTCCCATATCCGCGGGGTCGCCACGGTCAAGCTGCGGCTGGGGGAAGCGGAGCGGCCGCGCCGCGCCTTCTACCAGGGAAAAGGAAGCCTGGCGGGTGGAACCGTGAATTTCACCGCGGGGTTCGACCTGGAAGAGGACTCCGGGGGAACCCGGGTCCGGTGGAAGGGCGAAGCCCAGATCTTCGGGCGACTGACTTCCGTGGCCGGAGGGTTACTGGAGCCGTTGGGGAGAAAGAGCGTGCAGAAATTAGTGGATGGGCTGGAAACGGCACTGAGCTGAGGGAGCGCTACTCGACATGGGCAGAAGAAGAGGAAGACAGGTGGCGAGCACGAAAGCATCCTCCCCGCGGCGGAAAGCTGGCCGCCAGGGGAATGGTGCGGCCGAACGGTGGGTGGGCAAGTCCCTGCCCCGGAAGGAAGCGGCGCGGCTGATCCGGGGCCAGGGGAAATTCGTCGACGACTACAAGATGCCCGGGATGCTGCATTTGTGTCTGGTGCGCTCCCCCTATGCTCACGGCAGAATTGAAAGCATCGACGTTTCCGCGGCCGAAAGCTCTCCCGGGGTTGCCTGCGCCCTCACGGGGCCGGAGATCGCAGCGCTGATGCAGCCTTTCATTGAGATCGGGCCGGAGCCGGGCGCGAAAATCATGGATTATCCGATGGGCACCGACAAGGTGCGCTATCAGGGGGAGCCGGTGGCTGCCGTGGTGGCCGACTCCCGCATGGCGGCGGAGGATGCCGCCGAGCTGGTTCAGGTGGAATACCAGATGCTGGACTCGGTCGTGGACGCCGACGAAGCTCGCAAGGACAAGATCATCATCCACGAAGCGGCGGGCACGAATGTGGTGTGGAATGGGGTCTTCGAATACGGGGACGTCGATCGGGCTTTCAAAAAGGCTGCCTATATCGTGAACATCGATCGGCTCCACTTCCATCGTTTCTCCAGCACCCCACTGGAAAACAACGCCGTCATTGCCCAGTGGGATCCAAGCGAGGACTGCATCCATTTTCGCTGCAATAACTCCTTTCCCGCCTTCGCCATCCAGTTCCTGGCGCTGGCGCTGGGCGTGCACATAGACCAGATTCGCGTGCAGACCTACGACATTGGCGGCAGCTTCGGGATCAAGATCACCAATTATCCGTACATGGCGATTTGCGCTCTGGCGTCCCGGAAGGCCGGCGGCCGCCCGGTGAAATGGGTAGAGACACGCTCGGAACACTTGACCGCCAGCGCCCATGGGAACGAACGAACCTTCCGCGATACCCGGGTGGCTCTGGACAAAGACGGGCGGATTACCGCCATCGAGTCGCGTCACCTCGACGACTGCGGCGCGTATCCCCGCTATGAGCCCCTGGGCTGCATTATTTGGGCACAAGTGCTCCCGGGCGCCTATCGGTTCAGAAACTTGCGGGTCGACTTCACCCAGGTATGCACGAACAAATGCCCGGTGGGGCCGAACCGGGGCTACTCCCGGATGCAACATCTGTGGTTCGTCGAACGGGTGGTGGATATCTGCAGCCACGTCATCGGCCTTCCCGCCGACGAGATGCGGCTGCGCAATTACATTAAAGCCCATGAGTTCCCCTACACCACGCCCAATGGGTGCGTGTACGACTCCGGGGATTACGCTCGGATGCTAGAGATCGCCAAGGCGCGAATCGGCTGGAAGGAATGGAAGGAGAAACAGCGGAAAGCGCGGGCCGCGGGGCGAGTGATTGGCCTGGGGATTGGCACCACGCTCGACTCCGGGACGAATAATTTCGGCCAGTCGCGCATCATCAATCCCCACGTCCCCTATTCGGGTCAGTCCGAGGGGGCCAACATCAAGCTGGACATTGACGGGCAAATCGTGGTCAGCCTGGGGACGGTGCCGCAGGGTCAGGGCCACGAAACCACCGCCGCCCAGGTGGTCGCCGACGTGCTCAATGTTCATCCCGACAGGGTGAGCGTCCGCCCGGGTTTTGACACGGAACGGAACGTGCATACAGGTCACTCGGGTACCTATGCCAGCCAGTTTGCGGTCACGGGGCTCTCGGCTGTCCACGGCGCCGCGCAAAAGCTGAAAGCAGAGCTAAAACGCTTGGCCGCCTTTGCCCTCCAAGCGAAGGCGGAGAAGCTGGAGTTCGGCGTGGGCCCGCAGGGCCCCGAGGTGCGGGTGAAGGGGACAAAGAAATCGATTAACTACTGGGGCCTGGCCAACCTGGTGAACGTGAATAACGCCGTACTCCCCCAGGGCTTGGATGTGACTCTCAACTGCCGCCATATCTATCGGCCCCCTTTCCAACTACCCGACATCAAGCGGAAGTACGGGAACTTAACCCTCACCTATAGCGCCCAGCTTCACATCGCCGTCATCGAGGTGGACAAGGAAACCTTCCAGCCGAAGATTCTCGATTATGCCGCAGTGGATGACTGCGGCACGGTGGTCAATCCGGTAATCGTCGAGGGCCAAGTGCACGGGGCGACGGCTCACGGCATTGGGGCCGCGTTGCTGGAGAGCTGCGTTTACGACCAAGCCGGCAACCTGTTGACCAGCACCTTCAGTGACTATATTCCCATCACCGTCCTCAACATGCCCAACCTCCGCTGCGACCACATCCAGAGCCCTTCGCCCTTTACCTACAGTGGGGCGAAGGGCATGGGAGAGGGGGGCGGGACGCCTCTGCATACGATTTCTGCGGCGCTGCAGGACGCTCTCTACTCGAGCGGCATTATCATTGACGACTCCCACAATAACGCGACGGGCATCTTCCACGCCCTTCAGCGCGTCGGTGCCCACCAAGCCAGCGAAAACGTGCGGGTCGAGCGGCGACCTCCGTCATGAGGGCAGCGCAGTGAGGCTCGACCCCACCGGACACCGAGGCCCTTCTTGTCTCCTCGCCCAGCCTGCCTCCAGGTGAAAGGACCGCGACCCGCCCATGGCGCAGCGAGTGTGCATCATCGGCTGCGGGGCCATTGGGAGCCTCTACGCGGCCCATCTGGCCCGTGTCGCAGACGTCTGCGCTTTCGTCCGCCGCAAAGATCACGCAGCCGCGCTCAACGAACGCGGATTGCGTGTTTCGGGGAAGCGCAACTTCACCGCCTCCCTCAAAGCCGCCACCGACCCGGGAAAGCTTCCTCGCTTCGACCTCGGCATTGTATGCACCAAGGCCACCCAGACGAGGGCGGCCATTGCCCCGGTGGCTCACCTGTTCGACCAGGGGGCGGTCATCTCGCCCCAAAACGGTCTGGGGAACGAGGAAATCATTGCGGATTACACCCGGGGCTACGTCATCCGGGCGACTACTTTTATGAGTGGGACGCGTCACAGCGATACCCACGTGGAGCTCGAGCTGGACACCGCCACCTGGCTCGGACCATTCGAACCCACAAAGACGCCCTTCTCGGTTGTGCAGGAGGCGGCTGCTCTCATCGTGGCCGGCGGCCTGAAAGCCCAGGCCCTTGAAGATGCCCGTCCCGCTCAGTGGTCCAAGCTCATCTTTAATGCATCGGTCAATGCCGTGGCTGCCCTCACCGAACTTCCCCACTCGCCCCACTTTGCCGCCGAGGATGAATTCTCCGACCTGGGCCGCCTGCTTCACGACCTCATCGACGAGGGGAAAAGCGTGGCGGCGGCCCTGGGGATAAGACTGCATGAAGACCCGTGGGAGATGAACAAGGTAGGCGCGCAGACCAATCACCCCCCGTCCATGCTCTACGACGTACGGAATCAATTTCGCACCGAGGTGGATTTTCTCGGCGGGGCCATCGCCCGGGAGGCTGAACGCGCCGGCCTGCGCGCCCCTCTGCACACCGCCCTCTATCGCTTGATTAAGGGCAAGGAAACCTCCTGGAGCTGGGAAGGGAAAGCGAAGAGCCGGTAGGAGACAGGACACCATGCGGCCGGTCAGGCAAGAGGTCAGGTGCGAGGGAAAGCGAATCGCTGCTCCCGGGGCCGCGCCGGGAACCCCGCCGGGGAGGGAGCCAATGGCGTACCCGCTCGATGAGGAGAAACTAAAACGCGTTCGTGACTTCCTGAACGAACAAGAGCTCAGCGCCGTCGTGGTCCGCGCTCCGGATAATGTTGTCTACCTGACAAATTATTGGCCCATGAAGGGCTACGCCGCCGCGGTTTTTCCCCGCGCGGGGGAGCCCACCCTCATCGTCATTGAGCCCCAACTCAAGGATGCTCGGCGCACCAGTTGGACTCGGGACATTCGCACCTTCAAAGGCTATGATGCCCGCGACCCGCGCCCGCCCACCGCGCGCTCCCTCGACCTTTGTCTGGAGGTGCTCCGGGAGCGTGGGTGGACGCAACGGGTGGGCGTGGAGCTTTCCCAGGGGTTCCAAACTTGTGACCGCATGGTGGGAGAACCCACCGTCTATACCCATGGTTATTTCGACGCCTTCCGGACGGTCGCCGCGCAGGTGGTTGATGCGGCTCCGCTGCTGGCGCAGGCGCGGATGATAAAGACGGCGCAGGAGATTGAGCGCATGCGTCTGGCCAACGAACTGGCGGCGCTGGGGTTGGACTATGCGCGGGCTCACCTAAAGCCCGGAATGAAAGAAAGCGAAGTCGCGGCGATGATCGAGGGCCAGATTCATGCCCACGGGGTGGGGTACCGGGGCAAAGTGGAAATGGCGCGGGCCTTTACCCTGGTCTGGTCGGGCCCGGGCATTGCCACCTTTACGGCGACCGGCGATCGGCCGATCCAAAAGCACGAACCAACTCTGGTAGAGATTTGGGTCTGCGCGGATGGCTACTGGACGGATCTCACCAAGAATCTTTGCCCGGGCACACTCACGAAGAAATATGTGCAGTTGCTGGAAATGCTTCTGAAGATTTTCACCGAGGCCAGCCAGTACGCGGGGGAGGGGGCCAGCCTGGCGGAGCTGGACCGCCTGATCCGACACAGAATCGCCGCGGGCGGCTACCCGGGACAGCCTTCCCATCCTGTCGCTCACGGCGTGGGCGCCCGCGCTCACGAACCCCCCTATGCCCATCAGGCCGGGGGCGGTACGATTCAGAAGGGAATGGTGCTGGCCATCGAGCCAGGTGTCTATTGGGACGGGGGTGGCGGGCTGCGCTTGGAGGATAATTTCTGGATCACCGACACTGGGAACGAGAAGCTTTGCTCGTTCCCGGATGACTTCCGTCGCTAGCGCGCTCTGCCAAGGAGCCACGCAATGAAGCCGGGGGGCGACAAGAGGGTTCGGCGGACAAAGGAGGCAGTGCCGGTTATGGATTCTGAGTTGGCCGCAGCCGTCCTCGCGCACATCCGCGAGGAGCCGATCATCTCTATGGCGCGTGAGGTAATCAATATTCCCAGCCCCACCGGTGAGGAATTGGGAATGGCCAAGTACATGCAAGCCACCCTGGAGGAGATGGGGCTGGCGGTAAGCTGGCAGGAAGTGGAGGAGGGTCGGCCCAACGTCATTGGTCGACTCGAGGGGCGCGGCCGGGGCAAGAGCCTGATGTTCAATGGGCACATGGACACCTCCTACACCGGCCGGGAAGCCCACTTGAGGGGCATCGGATACAAGCCCAACGCTGTGGTCCAAGATGGCGTCATCTATGGGCTGGGCATTTACAACATGAAAGGAGCCCTGGTCTGCTACGTCCAGGCCGTCAAGGCGCTGCAGGGCGCCGGGGTGAAGCTGGACGGCGAGGTGATCATCGCCGCGGTGGTCGGTGAGATCGAGAAAGCTCAGTGGAGCGAAGAATTTCTCGGCAAACACTACCGCGGCTATGGGGTGGGGAGCCACTATCTGGTCAACCACGGCGTGGTCCCCGACATGTGTATTCTGGGCGAGCCGACGGATATGCAGCTTGTCCTGGGGCACTACGGCTCGCTGTGGGTGCGCCTCTCCACGCATGGACCCTACATGCACACCGGCTTCAGCGCCGGCCGGCAAGGAGAAAATTCCATCCGCCGCATGCACGACGTGCTCCAAGTGGTCTTGGATTGGAGCGCTACCTGGCAGGAGAAGGCGGCGTACGGTGATAAGAAAGGGGTGGTCAATTTGGGCGGGATCCGCGGCGGCCATCCCGGGCGGGCCAGCCGCACACCCGAGCGCACAGATCTTTTCCTCGATGTCCGCCTCCCTCCGACGATGTCCCTCAACGAAGCGCGCCGAGGAGTCCAAGAGCTCGTCACAGTCTTGCGGGATCGGTATCCGGATTACGGCATTGAATTCGAGACCTACGTGTCGGTGCCGGGCGCGGAGATTAGCGACCAGCATGAGCTGGTGAAAGCGATTCAGACGAACCACCGGTGGGTAACCGGGGAATCGCCTCGCCGGAGCACGGTGCTCTGGTGTTCCGATGCCTCTGTGCTCTCCCGGTACGGGATCGCCACCGTCAATTACGGGCCCTCCAGCGGGCCGCGCGATGCCGAGGGCGAAAAGGTGAGAATCAAGACGTTGCTGGATATCACCAAGATCTATGCGCTCACGGCCGTGCAGCTCTGTGGTGCTCATTGAATAGCATTGGCTGCTTGTCCCGTGAGGCAGTGGGTCAGTTTCCGCTAAAGGTCCAGAGAGGTCTTCGCCTAGCGGATCGAGGTGAACTCCCCATTCAACAAAAGGTCCGCGGGCGCATGGCGAAATGGCTCAAGGACTGGGCACGCACTCGGGCTTGGGTGTATAGTTTTGGGAGAGGGCAGGAGCAGAGGCTATGATTCGCAAGGCCGTTGTTCACAGCGATCCTGAGGTTCTGGGGGGCACACCCGTCTTTGTCGGCACCCGGGTTCCGGTCCAGTCACTCTTCGACTATCTCGAAGGGGGAGAGACGTTGGACGAATTTCTCCGC
>JBHHYS010000017.1:0-33965 GCA_046757645.1 Terriglobia bacterium
AAAGCAGATCCCTCGCCCCGAATGCCTGCCAGGGGTGGCTTTCGGGGCTCGGGATGAGAACCGTAGCTGCCAAGGCACTCCCCTCCCCTAGCGGCCACCGGCGGGGCGGGCGAGCGCCAGGTAGTCGTCCTTGTAGGCGACGTAGTGGGCAGCGTAACGCCGGATGATGTCGAGGTCTTTATCGGTGAGGTGGCGGCGAAAGCGCGCCGGCGCCCCGATAAAAAGCGAGCGCGGGGGCACGGCTGTGTTTTCGCTGACGACGGAGCCAGCGGCGATGATGGAGCCTTCGCCGATGCGGGCGTTGTTCAGGATAATCGCCCCCATGCCGATCAGGCAGCGGGACTCGATGGTGCAGCCGTGCAAAGTGACGTTATGGCCGACGGTCACCTCATCGCCCAGGATGACCGGGTAGAGTTCCTTCATCCCGTGCAGCACCGAGCCGTCCTGGATGTTGCTGCGCGCGCCGATGCGGATGTAGTTGACGTCGCCGCGCAGCACGCAGCGGAACCAGACGCTGGCATCCTCGCCCAGGGTGACGTCGCCAATCAGGTCGGCTGAATCGGCCACGTAGGCGTTGGCGGCAATCTGCGGCTCGCGGCCATTGTAGGGAAGAATCATCGGCAAAACCCAGCGCAGTCCAAGCGTGTGAAAGTAGCATACGCCCGAAAGCGGCGCAAGCCGCGACCACAGTAACGTAGTGTTCTGATTCGGCCACGCAAGGAGCCCATTTCCCCCCCGGCGGGAGCCTGGGGGCTCGGTGCCGTTCTCCTTTTGCGACACGTTCCTTTCAAGCAGCGGGTGCCCCGCAAGTGGCGGGGTAAACTCCGCACCTCTTCCGGACTTAAGGGGACAATCGAGCCCCATTAGCCCCCTACTTAGTGAGAGGGCAGCGGTGGAGGGCAGGCAAGAATGCCCCCCACCAACCATACTCCTGACTGGTTTTTTCGGAAGACGAGCCATCTGTTGCCCGCGGCATCTCTCGACTCCGCTCGGGACAGGGGAGCCGCTGGGCTGGACAGAGAGGGCATCGGCGGGGCCGGGTTTTTGCGGTTTCTGCCTGCGATGATTATGAAGTTGTGGTTGACACCTAGCCTGGGGTGGGGTTAGGGTAGCCACCTAGCTCAGTTGCTTCTTTGGGTTCCCGATAAAACTTCACCGGAGGAGGGCAAGCATGCGCAGGATAGTCGTCTTTATCAGTGTGATGTCGGTGTTGCTGCTGGGGGCGCTGTTGGCGAGACCAGCGGTAGCGCAGGAAGAACCCGGGCGGATCGCCCGAGTGTATCACGTCAAGCCAAGAGCCGGGATGGAGCTGCAATTTGAAGAAGCCTTCAAGCAGCACATCGACTGGCATCGGCAACAGGGCGACACCTGGGCGTGGAACACCTGGTTTATTTCCACCGGCAAGCGGTTCGGTCAGTACGCCGTGGGCACGTTCGGGCATCGCTGGGCGGATTTCGACAACCCCGGGGTTGACCCCGAGGCCGACGCCGCCCACTATTTGACCAACGTGGCGCCCTACGTTCAGTCGGTCACCAGCTTGTTCGCAATTGCGCTTCCCGACGTCAGCCGGCCACCGGCCGAGGAAGGGCCCCGCCCACTTGCCTCATTGCTTCACTTCCACCTGAAGATCGGCACGGAAGAGAAGTTCATGCACGCGGTGGGCAAAGTGCACAAGGCGATTGAGAAGAGCAACTGGCCCAGCCACTACGTGTGGTATGCGCTGGTCAACGGCGGGAAGCACCCGCAGTTCGTCCTGGTGCTGCCGCGGGACAACTGGGCAAGCTTCAAGGAGCCGGAGAAGTCTTTCTGGGCGATGCTGGAAGAAGCCTACGGGCGGCAAGGAGCCGGGTCGCTGCGCATGGTGTTCCGCAAAACCATTCGCTCCGAGTGGAGCGAGGTTGTGGAGTATCGGCCCAACCTGAGCTACGCGCCCGCTAGCGAGTAATCCACACGTCAACACCCAGCGGCGACGAAGCCCAAAGGCTTCGTCGCCGCTATCTTTCTATCTCAGCCCTCCAGGGCGAAAGCCGACCTCAGGGGGGAGCCCGTCTTCCACACTTAAGAGGACAATGGGGTGAGCGGGTAATCCTTTATTGTGTTCCGATCTTGTCGGCTGCGTGTTACTGGATTTGCACAAGTGGAGTGGCGCTTTCCCGCAAGGCGGAAACGCTGGCCGCGGCGGCCACCTGCCGGGCCAACTCGAACAAAGGCTTGGCTTCGGGCGCCTCTTCACCCAGGGTGACCACGGGTTTTCCGGTGTCGCCGTGCAACCGCACGCTGGGGTCGAGCGGCACTTCGCCCAAGAAGGGCACCTTGAACTTTTCCGCGGTGTGCTTGCCTTCGCCGTAGCTGAAGATCTCGGTGCGCTGGCCGCAATGCGGGCAGAGGAAGTAGCTCATGTTTTCGACCACGCCCAGAACGTCCACCTTCACCTGTTGGAACATCTCGATGGCCTTGTGCACGTCCGCCAGCGCCACCACGGAGGGAGTGGTGATGATCACCGCCCCCGTGACCGGCACGGTTTGGATCAAGGAGAGTTGCACGTCGCCGGTGCCCGGGGGGAGGTCGATGACCAGGTAGTCGAGTTCGCCCCAATCCACCTGGCGGAGAAACTGTTGCAGCACCTGGTGGAGCATGGGCCCGCGCCAGATGAGCGGTTTGTCCGAGGGGTTGAGGAAGCCCATCGACATCACCTTCAGCCCGTAGCCTTCCAGTGGGATGATGCGGTCACCGCGCCCCACCGGCAGGTCGCTGATGCCCAGCATGGTGGGCACGTTGGGCCCGTAGACGTCGGCGTCGAGCAACCCCACCCGGGACCCCAACAGCGACAACGCCACCGCCAGATTCACCGCCACGGTGGTCTTCCCCACGCCTCCCTTGCCGCTGGCCACGGCGATGATGTTTTTGACCCCGGGAACGCTGGCGCGACCTTGAATCCCGCGGCCCTGGGGCACAGTAGCCGCCCAGTTGATGGAAACTTCTTTGAAACCTTCGAGTCGGCCCAGAGCGGCGCGCACGTCTTTTTCCATCACATCCTTCAACGGGCAGGCCGGGGTGGTGAGGTTGATGGTCATCCAGACGCGGCCATCGTCCACCGCCAGATTCTTGACCATGTTGAGGGTGACGATGTCGCGGTGTAATTCTGGCTCCTGGACGCTGCGGAGCGCCTCCAACACCTTCTCTTGCGTCAGTTTGTTGTCTTTCTCACCAAACAGTCCCACCATCTTCCCCCAACGAAAAAAGCCTGCAACCGTGTCGGCGCAAGGCCAGGTTCTCCTTTCCACCCCGACCAGAGTCGGGGTGCCCTGAGCTGGCCGACGGGCAAAGCCTCGGTCTGCTCAGAACAACACGGGGCGCGCCCCGCTTTCGCGGAACACGGTATCGTCCCGGTAACCGCCTCTCCGGGCGCCTAGGTTGTCTCTCCCGTAGGCCACCGGGATCGGAGAACACTGAAGCTTTATGGTAAGCCATCCCGCTCCGGAAAGCAACCAACTGCGGCTTGCCGGCTGAACCGCTTTCGGAGGTGGAGTCGGAGCGGTTGACACCACCCCCGCGGGCGTGGTGCAATTACCGCGGGGGTTTTGGACATCCACCCGCTCACAGGGAGGTGGTTTATGGCAGCTCAAGAAAAGGCGGAGTTGAGGCATCTCTGCCAGCTGGCAGCTTTTCTCGGGTTCGTACTGCTCCCCGCGTCGATTTGGGCGATTCGGGCTCCCGACAGCGCTTACGCTCCCCTGCCCGACTACGACATCCGCAAAGGCTATGGCTCGGGGATCGATCTCCGCGACCCCCGCGTGGCTCAGGAGCTGCCCTTGCTCCGCAGACAGCGGGCGGCAAAGCGAGCGCTGGCCGCCGCGGTTCGCCCGCCGATGCTGCCTCTCACCAGCGCGGACGAGGTGACGGCGCTCTTCGGCGAAGGAGTCTCAATCGAGTGGAACGCCAATGGAACCCCCCGCTACCTCGCTCAGGACGAGGGCTGGCTTGCCCCACCCCGGGCTGGCGCCGACCCCGTAAGAGTGGCCCGGGCATTCCTCCGCGCTCAGCGGCGCTTCTTCCGGCTCAGCGACCCGGCGGTGGCGGCCCTGCAGGTAAAGCAAAAGAACCGTTCTGGGAGCGGAGCCCAGCACATCAGTTTCCGCCAGAGGGTGGGCGAGATTCCCGTCTTTCAGGGCGACGTGAAGGTGAGCCTGGCGAAGAACAATGCGGTTCTCTCCGTGGGCGGAACCGTGTTCCCGGAGCTGCGTGTGTCCGGGACGTCGAAGCTCTCGGTGGTCGAGGCCGCCCAAGCCGCGGCGCGCTACGTGGGTCCGCTGACGGTAGGGAAAAAGCAAAGCACAGAAAACCGTCTGGACAATCCGGGCCAGCCGGCGCCGACGAACGCAGCGGCGGGTGTGGCAGTTCCGGGAGCGGAAGCGAAGGGCCGCCGAGTCGAGTTCACTCCCAAAGTCATCGCGGCGGAGGCTAGTCCGGAAGAAAAGACCACTCTTACCCCGGGACCATTTCGACGAGAGATCCGAGCCAGTCGGGTCGTCTTCCCCCTCAGCCCCACCGAGGGCCGCCAGGCTTGGAAGGTTTACTTGATGAAAGCCCCCACCGAGTTCTACCAAATCATTGTGGATGCCGAGGATGGGGCACTGCTCAGCCGCACCAACTTGATCCTGTTCTCCCAACCGCAGGGCTTGGTCTTTCTGCTGAACCCCGATGCGGGGAGCCAGGTGCTCCGGTCGTTTGTCGGCGACCCCACGGCGTCGCCCCACACCTTCGTCAATCCCACCCAGTCCGGCACCCAAGGAAACAACGTCGTGATGGCCGTGGGCGCCAACGACACCGCGGGCCCCCAGCACTTCCTGTTCCCTTTCACCAATGACTACGAAACCAACGGCTTGCGCAGCTTCGACCTCAACGGCCGCACCTTGCTCTTCACCCCCAACCCCTCCGGGGGCTACGACCTGAGCTTTCCCGCCTTCGCCGCTGCGCCCCCGGGCAGCAACCTTTTCCTCTTCGACGACGCCTCGACCTGCCTCGCCCCACCGACGGGTTTCACCTTCTTTGGCCAGAACCCTTCTACCGTCTGCGTCAACAGCAATGGCAACCTCACCATGGACCGCTCGGACGTCAGTCCCATCGAGGATCAGCTCTCCCTGGCGCAGGGCTCCCCGCGCATTATGGGCCTGTGGCACGACTTCGACCCTTCAGCCGGCGGCTTCGTCGGCATGTCCACTCCCGCCAGCGCCCAACTGTGCTTCCGCTGGAACAACGTTCCCGAGTTCGGCGCCATAAACTCCAACAGCTTTTCCATCTGCTTGTTCGGCAGCGGAAGCACTCAGCCCGCCGGCACCATTCAGCTTTCTTACCCCAGCGTGGCCGCCCAGTTTGGAATGGTCGGCATCAGCCCCGGCAATGATCGGGCCACCGCCTACACCGGCTTTTCTTCGAGCGCCTCCACCATCGGGCGGCTGGGCTTGGCGCGGGTCTACCCGGATCACGCCGACAGTCCCGCGGCCGCCACCACCCTATTCTGGGGCTTGAACGAAGTGGGACACGACCGCACGTATGCCGCTGGCTTCGACGAAGCCGAGAGCAACATGCAAAAGGACAACTTCGGCCGGGGCGGCCTGGAGAACGACTCCATCCTGGCCGCTTCGGGCTTTGTTGTCGGCGGCTTATTCTTCAACAACGCCTTCTTCGGCACTTCCCCCGAAGGATTCTGCTGTCCCATCACTGCCTTCGGCCTTTTCACCAACCCGCCGTTCCGCCAGGTGGATTCCGCCTTTGACAGCGACGTGGTGGTCCACGAGCACGCCCATGGGCTGACCACGCGAATGGTGGGGTCGCTCTTTGGGGTGCAGAGCGGTGCGATGGGGGAGGGCTGGAGCGACTGGTATGCACTCAGCTATGCGAACGATCCCGTGGTGGGCGAGTACTCCACCGGCAATGCAACCACCGGCATCCGCTTGGTGCGCTACGACAGCTCCAGCCCACGCCAACTCGGGCAATTCGGCAACATCTTGGGACCTTTTACCTCCGCGAATTCGGGCCTCCCCATTCAGGGGAGTCTCTTTTTCCCCGAAGTCCACGCCGACGGGGAGATCTGGGCCACGATGCTGGCTGAGCTGCGCACCACGCTCCTGGCGGATGGCGTCAGCGCCGCGACCATCGAGCGCCTGGTGACGGAAGCCCTCGGCTTTACGCCCCCCAATCCGTCCATGGTCAGCGCGCGCAAGGCCCTCCTCCTGGCCCGCAAGCAACTCAAAGGGCAAGCCGGTGCCAATATCAAGAGGTGCTTGATGTGGGACGTATTCGCCCGCCGCGGCTTCGGCAAGAAGGCCAAGAACAACGAAGCCACCATCCTGACGGGCGACAGCTACAGCATCTTTCAAGCCTTCAACCGGCCGCGGCGGAGGTGCGGGGGCTCCTTCTCCAAGGGCACCGTGCTCCACAAGACCAGCTTCGAGACTGCCGCGGTCGGGGATACCACGGCCGATGCCTGGACGGGAACCGGCCTCTGGCATGTTACCGCCCAGCGTCACGCCGGCGCCCGGGGCCGGAAATCCTTCTATTTTGGCAGCGAAGCCTCCGGGAGCTACGACACGGGCTCCCCGGAGCAGGGCACTCTGACCTCCCCGGTGCTGAACCTCTCGGCAGCCGACCGGCCCGTCCTAGAGATGAAGATCTTCATCGACACCGAACAGCTCTTTCCCTTCGACACCCTCTGGGTGCGCCTCTCCACCGACGGCGGCGCCACTTATCCCATCCAACGCGGTATCCTCTTCTGGAAGACTTTCGGCGGCTTCCAGCGGGTCAAGCTTGACCTCGACCCCTTGCGCTTTCAGCCGAACGCCCGTATCCAGCTCTATTTTGATACTTTCGACGCATTGGACAATAACTTTGAAGGGGTGTACGTCGACAAGGTCAAGGTGAGAAACTACGTCGAGCAATAATCGCCCGGCGTTCCGCCCCCGGCACGCCGCTGCGCTCCCAGCGGCTCTCCGCCAACCGGCTCTCCGAAATCGGGTAGGGTTTCCCGACTAGATGCGCGGCAGGACGATACCTTTCTGGGCCTGGTACTTGCCCTTCTTATCCTTGTAGGAGGTCTCGCACACCTGGTCGGCTTCGAGGAAGACCACCTGGCAGATGCCCTCGTGGGAATAGACACGGGCGGGCAGGGGCGAAGTGTTCGAAATCTCCAGGGTGACGTAGCCCTCCCACTCCGGCTCGAACGGGGTGACGTTCACGATGATGCCGCAGCGGGCGTAGGTGGACTTCCCCAGGCAAATGGTGAGGATGTTCCGGGGAATGCGGAAATATTCCACCGAGCGCGCCAAGGCAAAGGAGTTCGGCGGAATCACGCAGATGCCGCCTTTGTATTCGACAAAGGAGCGCGCGTCGAAGTGCTTGGGGTCGACAATCGCCGTGTTGACATTGGTGAATATCCGGTACTCGTCGGCCACCCGGATGTCGTAGCCGTAGCTCGACAGCCCGTAGCTGATTACCCCCTCCCGCTGCTGCGACTCAGTGAAGGGCTCAATCATTTTCTGCTCCCGGGCCATCTGGCGGATCCAGTGGTCGGATTTGATGGGCATCGGTGGCCTCCCGGAACCCCGCTCCGCCTGCGGACGCGCCCCGCAAAGCGGGACGCACGCATTCGGGTCGGCAAAAAGTTTCCCGCCTACCAAGCGCCCGACGGGGCCGCGCAAACCCCCTCCGGGTCGGGGCGGAGTCTAACGCGCCGGGAAAGCCCTTGACAATCCCTCATACCCCTCTTAGCATACGAGGCGCTTTTCTCCGCAAGCCAGCCTCCACGCGCCGGATTGTGTGCCCGTATCCGGGGAGGATATCGTGATCAAGCTCGATATTGTCAACGAGGTGGTGAACCGCACTGGGGTGAGCAAGTCGAAGGCGGAAATGGCGGTGGAAACCGTCTTCGAGGCCATGAAGCGTGCCCTGGAGCGGGGCGAGCGCATCGAGTTGCGCGGCTTCGGGGTCTTCAACGTCCGGCCGCGCAAGACCGGCATCGGCCGCAACCCGCGCACCGGCCAAGAGGTCAACATCCCCCCAGGCAAAGCCGTCCGCTTCAAGCCCGGCAAGGAACTGCAAAACCTTTCCTAAGCGCCTGCTTTTCCGCTACGATGAATGCGTGGGCGGCCGCGGCGGTGTGGCTGGCTCCCCCCGGGGCAGGCCCGCAGGTTTCTTCATATGGGCAACGGTTTCCACACCCGCACCCACTCCCCGGTGGAGAGCGAGCCGCTGCGCCTACCCGTGGCGCCCACCTACCTCATCGCGCCGCCCCGGCGTCGTGCGGCTCTCCCCTTGTTGCTTTTCTTGCTCACCGTGGTCAGCACCCTCTTCGTGGGCTTGCACCTGACCCAAGCCTACGAACACAACCACCCGCCCTACACCGAAGCCATCTATTCGCTCGACCTCTTTCGGCAGTTGGCCGATAACCCCCTGCTGCTCCTCCAGGGGTGGCCCTTCGCCGCCACCCTACTCGGCATCCTGCTGGCGCACGAGCTCGGGCACTACTTCGCCTGCCGCTACTACGGCATCGTGGCCAGCTACCCCCATTTCTTGCCCTTCCCCAACCTGATTGGCACCCTGGGGGCGTTCATCCGCATCCAGTCGCCCATCGTCAACCGCCGCGCCCTCTTCGACGTGGGGATTGCCGGGCCGCTGGTGGGGTTCGTGCTGGCCGTGCCGGCGCTGGCCATGGGTGTGGCCTATTCCAAGGTCATTCCGGGAGCCTTGCAAGGGAGTGCAGTCATCTTCGGCAATCCGCCGCTGGTCTGGTTCGTCTCCAAGCTCTTTTGGCCCCAGGTGCCCGTCGATCATCTTATGCTGCATCCCATCGCCCGAGCCGCCTGGGTGGGCCTGTTCGCCACCGCGCTCAATCTACTCCCGGTGGGCCAGTTGGATGGCGGCCACATCGTCTATGCGGTGGCGGCCAAAGAACACCGAGCGTTGTCGCGGGCGTTTATGCTGGCGCTGCTGATCGCCGGACTGCTCGGCTTCCTCTACCCGGATACCATCTGGCCCGGCTGGCTGGTCTTCGGTGGGTTTCTGCTGTTTTTCGGGGTGCGCCACCCCGCCGTGCTCGATCCCGGTCGGCCGCTCGACCCTCCCCGCTACTGGGTGGCCGCCCTGGGCCTGCTGGTCTTTATTCTCTGCTTCACGCCAGTCCCCTTCCACACCCCCTTCCAACCCTAGGCAGGAGCTTGCTCCTTCTATCCCTTGTACTCCTTCTACTTCTCCTAGTCGTTCTGCTCCTTCTCCTGCTTGTACACCCTATACTCCTTGTAGTACTTTTACTGCTTGACAAGGTGAAAAACAGCCACATACACTAGGCGAAGAAAAGGCGAATAAACGAGGTGCCACCCATGTCTGAATGGGAAAAGGTAGTCGAGAAAGCTAAGGAGATGTTGCAGGAGAGAGCTTTTGTCGTCGAATCAGATCGCGAACTGGGCCAGCAAAGCAGCTTGCGTATCATCGAGAGAATAGGGCAAAGCAAGGGTAAGACGCAGTACAAAGTGGTCGAGGAGAGGCCACAAGATAATTGGTACTAAGACCAGGTCGCGACTGGCACCTCAAACATCCCTCCCCATAGAATTCGGCTAGGGTCATCCTAATGTTTGTTATCTGCACCGGCATCAGTGGTGTCGGAAAAAAAGAATACTTAGCCAGGCTTCGGGACGCTCATCATCAAGCGATCGAACTTTTCGATGTTGGCGAGCGAATGCTCGCTGTGGCCGAGCATCTAAACATCGAAACCAGCACAGAAAAGATACTGGACATGCCCGAAAGCACCCAGACAGCCCTGCGATCGACGGTTTTCGAGGAGGTCATCAAGGCGCTAGAAAGGGCCGACCAATACAAACACTACTTCGTAAGCCTTCATGCGTGCTTCCGCTGGAATGATTTCCTGACCCTTGGGTTCAATGCCTACCACGTCAAGCGCATAACCGACATCGCCAGGGACAAGAAAGCAGGGCCCATTTACGTTTGCTTCACCGACACAGCCGCAAATATCTATGCACGCCTACAGAAAAGAACGCAATGGAAAGATAGATTGTCGCTCGGAGAGATTCTTCTCTGGCGGGACGAGGAACGCACGCTAACAAAGATGATCGCTGAGTACGAAAAAACCAGCTTCTATGCCGTTCCTAGCGAAGAGCCTATTGACACACTTTGGAATCTCGTTTCTCAGCCCCATATAAAAAAACTCTATTTGAGCTTTCCGATAACGATCATCAAGAAATACCACCCCGAATACCTTGAGGAAGTGGGCAGGCTGCGAGACGAGTTGCGAAAGCATTTTGTTGTATTCGACCCTCTCGCGGTGAAGGATATAGAGTGGCACCTAGGTGAATACCTTTTGCCCGACCAGCTTGCGGCTGGACTCGCGAACGGTGTACCGCCAGCCAGTGAGAGAGCGGCTCAGTATATGGCGAGGCAAACTGTGGAACGCGATTTTCAGCTAATAGATCAAAGCGACTTCGTAGTCGTCTATTATCGCACCGACAGGTTGTCCTTCGGTGTGGTATCAGAGATGATTCACGGGTACAGTCATAATAAACCTGTATATGCTGTCTTCACTAGTAGCCCCAGCCCGTTCTTCGTACACTACTGCACTGCCAGTCGACAGACCGTAGCGGATCTCCTTCAGCTCTTGCGGGAAACCTACTTGAACAAGCAGTGACGTCCGCCTCGGGTCACAAGAGAGTCAGCGGGTCGACGTCCACCACCAGTGTCCCCGCAGGAATTTCTTTCCTGCGCGCGTAGGCGACCACGGCGCGCAACCTCTCCTGCAAGGCACGTCGGTCGGGCGACTTGAGCAGAAACTGGAAGCGGTACTCTTTCTTCAAGCGCGCCAGGGGCGCGGGCGCCGGCCCCAGCACACGCAGGCTGGGCACGCGGTTTCGATCGAAGAATTCCTGCAGCTGCCGGGTGGCACGCACCGCAGCGTCCAACGGCCGCGCCCGCACCACCAAGTTCGCCAGGGCGGTGAAGGGCGGATAATGCAGGAGGCGGCGAAAGCGCAGCTCCTGTTCGTAGAAGCCCTCGTAGTTCTGCTGCGCGCCGAAGCGAATGGCGTAGTGGTCGGGATAGTAGGTTTGGACGAGCACCTGCCCGGGCCGCACACCCCGACCGGCACGCCCGGCCACTTGGGTGAGCAACTGGAAGGTGCGCTCGGCGGCGCGAAAGTCCGGCAGGCCCAAAATCACATCCGCGGAGACCACGCCCACCAGCGTCACCCCCTGGAAGTCGTGCCCTTTCGCAATCATCTGCGTGCCCACCAGGATGTCCAGTTGCCCCCGCACAAACCGGCGCAAGACCTGTTCGGCGCGGCGCCGGCCGGCGGCGGTGTCGCGGTCGAGACGAGCCACGCGCGCCCCGGGATAGGCGCGCGCCACCGCCTCCTCCACCTTTTCCGCCCCTTCGCCAACGTAGTGGATGTGCTCGCTGCCGCATTTCTCGCAGGCCTTCGGGGTGCCGCGGGCAAAGCCGCAGTAGTGGCACACCAGCCGCCCGCGGGCGCGGTGGAAAGCAAGCGAGATGCTGCAATGGGCGCACTGCACCGTGGCGCCGCACTTCCGACAGAGAAGAAAGTTGGCGTAGCCCCGCCGGTTGAGCAGCACCAACACCTGGCCGCCATCCCCCAGGGCGTGCTCGATCCCCGCCGCGAGTGCCCGCGACAACAGTGCTGTCTTCTTCGTTTCCTGGAACTCCGCGCGCATGTCAATCACCCGCACCTCGGCCAGCGGGCGCTGACCTACGCGGCTTTCCAGCTCCAGACGACAATACCGTCCGGTGCGCGCGTGATAGCTGGTCTCCAGCGCCGGCGTAGCCGAGCCCAGCACCACCACCGCTCCCTCGCGCTTGGCGCGCACCACTGCGGTGTCCCGCCCGTGGTAGCGCGGCGTTTCCTCCTGCTTGTAACTGGAGTCCTGCTCCTCATCCACAATCACTACGCCCAGGTTCTCCACCGGCGCAAACACCGCCGAGCGCGTTCCCACCGCAATCCGCGCCTCTCCGCGCCGCAGCCGCCACCACTCCCTCGAACGCTCGCGCGCCCCCAGGCCGCTGTGCAGCACCGCCACTTGATCGCCGAAGCGGGCGGTGAAGCACTCGGCTACCGCCGGCGTCAGCGCAATCTCCGGCACCAAGAGCAGCGCGGTGCGCTGGCGCGCCAAGCAGGCCTGAATGGCGCGCAGGTAGACTTCCGTTTTGCCGCTGCCGGTCACCCCTTGCAGGAGCACGGGGGCGAAGCGCCCGGCGGCCAGCCGCCGCTCGATCTCCTCCAGTGCCTTTTCCTGCTCACCCGTCAGCACGGGCACGGCACCGCCGCCCCAGTCGCCCTCGAAGAGCGCCGGGGCTGACGGTGTGCCGCGCGGCTGGCGGCACTCCACCTCGCGGACCACTTCCAGCAATCGCTGCCGGCGCAGCCGTGCCAGCCAGCGCCGCCCGCCGGCGACCTGGCGCGCCAGTTGGGCCACGCTGCGGGTTTTTCCCTCCCGGAGCCGGCGCAGCAGTCCGTACTCGGCCTGCTCGCTTTCGCTGCGCCTCTCCATCCCTTCCAGCTTGGCGAGTCGCTCGATGCCCCGCGGCCCGAGGCGCGCCCGCTCCCGCTGAGCAAATTCGCTGTGCAGGGGCAGCATGACGCGAAACACTTCGCCCGGCGGCGCCGAGTAATACTCCGTTACCCAGCGCGCCAGTTCCTGCAGTCGCGCGGGCAGCACCGGCTCGCTGTCGACCACCTGCAAAACGTCTTTGAGCCCCTGGGTGACCCGCGGGGTCTCGGCGAGCCCGGTCACCACTCCCAGCAATTTCCGCTGCCGGAAGGGCACCACCACCCGACCCCCCACGCACACCTGCGGCTGGAACTCCAGCGGCAAGCGGTAGGTGAATGTCTGAGGGAGGGGGACGGGAACCGCTACGTCACAGTAGGCCGCCGCTGCCATAAGAACCGATCAGGTGAGAAAGCGCCGGATCGTGCGCAGGTCTTCCTGCACCTGGCGATTGGCGTTGGGGTTGCGAAGCAAATAAGCCGGGTGGAAAGTGGCAAACAGTTTCGTGCTGCGGTAGTCGAAAAACTTTCCCCGCACCCGGGTGATGGAAACATTTTTGCCCAGCAGCGTCTGCAGCGCCACGCCCCCCAAACAACAAATCAGCTTGGGGTGGATGACGTCAAGCTGTCGGAGCAGAAACTGCGAGCAGGTTTGAATCTCGTCCTTCTCCGGGCTGCGGTTTCCCGGGGGGCGGCATTTGATCACGTTGCAGATGTAGACATCGTTTCGCTTCAGGCCCAGGGATTCGATCCAATGCGCCAGCAACTGCCCGGCGCGGCCCACGAAGGGCAGCCCTTGCCGGTCTTCTTCAGCGCCCGGCGCTTCCCCAACGAACACCAGTCGCGCCCGGGGACTGCCCTGACCAAAAACGATCTTGGTCCGGTGGGGCCCCAGCTTGCAGCGCTGGCAGTCGCCGATGTCGGCGCGGATCCGCTCCAGGGTGTCGTCCTCCATCCGACCGGGCGTTTCCCCGAAGAGCGAGAGGGTCGGCGACGCAATGGCGACCGGTGCCGGCGAAGGCATTGTCGGCGGCTCCGCAGGCGCCGCGACCGGCTGAGCCGCTTCTCCCGCCGCAAGTTTGGGGGCGGGCCGCTGGCGTCGGCGATAGAAGGGAGTCAGGCCCAACTCTTCGTAGAAGTCCAGCCAAGCGCGCAGGCGCTGCCGGCGGCTTTCCGACTGCGGCTCGTCATTCATGCATGCTTCATCCGCGGGCGCTCTGCAGGCGCACCACTTCGTCCAGGATGCGGTTGGCCACCGCGAGCTTGCTCATCTTGGGGAGAGGGATCTCCTGCCCGTCGCGGGTCAGAAGGGTAACGATGTTGGTCTCGACGTCAAACCCGGCGCCGTTTTGGGTGACGTCATTGGCCACCACCAGGTCGAGTTTTTTCGCCTTCAGCTTGGTGCGGGCGTTCGCGACCACGTTCTCGGTTTCGGCGGCAAAGCCCACCACCAAGCGCTTCCCATTCGCCGCGGTGATCTCTTCCAGCAGGTCGGGGGTGGGAGTGAAGTGGAGTTTCAGCCCGCCATCCGCCCGCTTGATTTTTTGCGCGCGGGTCTCGGTCGGCCGGAAGTCCACCACCGCCGCCGCCTTGATCACCACGCTCGATTCCGGCAAGTGGTTCTTCACCGCTTGTCGCATCTCTTCCGTGGTGCGCACCGACTCCAGGAGCACGCCCGCGGGCGGTGCCAGCGCGGTGGGCCCGCTCACCAGAATCACCCGCGCCCCCCGGTGCCGGGCGGCCTCCGCCATGGCGTAGCCCATGCGCCCCGAGGAGCGGTTGGTCACATAGCGCACGGGGTCAATGTCTTCGCAGGTCGGCCCCGCTGTCACCAAAACAGTTTCTTGCGTCATATCTTTGCGCAGGCCCAACACCGCGCGCACCGTGGCCAGAATGCTCTCCGCGCTGGCCAAGCGCCCTGGGCCGGTCATCCCGCAGGCCAGATAGCCTTCGTCCGGCTCCACCACCGCCACGCCCAGCTCGCGCAGGCGTGCCAGGTTAGCCCGGACGCTGGGGTGCTCCCACATGTTGAGGTTCATCGCCGGGGCCACAATCACCGGGGCTTTCGTGGCCAGGAAGAGGGTGGTGAGAAAATCATCGGCGATCCCGTGGGCGAGCTTGCCCAGGAGGTTGGCCGTGGCCGGGGCGATAAGCAGTGCGTCGGTGCTCTCGGCCACCGCGATGTGCTCGATGGCGCTCTCGATGTTGGCCGGGGCCCCGTCCGGGTCGAACATCTCCGTGATCACCTTCTGCCCGGAGAGTGCCGCAAAGGTCAGCGGGCGCACGAATTCCTGCGCATGCGCGGTCATCACCACCTGGACCCCGAGCCCTTCCTGCTGCAGCAGACGCACCAACTCCGCCGCCTTGTAGGCGGCGATGCAGCCGCTGACGCCCAACACGACCTTCATCGTCGGTTCCCGCCGGTGCGCTATTTGCTGCTGCGCTTGCCCTTGCTCTTCTTGGCCTTCCCGGTTTCGGGTTGGTCTTCCAGCGCCGGCAGCTCGAACGGCACGGCTCCCGCGATCACCTCTTGCATGGCCATGCGGGTGGGTTTGTGGGCGACCGTGTGAATCAGCGGCCGCGCCCCTCCTTGCAGTTGCCGGGCGCGTTTCGCCGCTGCCAGCACGAAAGCAAACTTACTGTCGATCTTGTCCAGTGCAATCATGGGGTTTGAGCTTCGAACGTCTCTAGGATAGCAGAAATTTGCCCGCGGTTGGCCTCCTTACGGGCCGCCGCGGCCCGCGCCGCCGCCTCCTGCAGGGCGATGGCGGGGAGGGGCCTGTGGGCGCGACGCTGGCGCTCGGCCACGACAATCGCCTCTACCTGAGCGCAGGCCTCCGCCAGGGTGCGGTTGACCACCACGTAGTCATAGGCGTCATAGCTTTCGATTTCCTGCCGGGCGTGCTCCAGCCGCTGCCGGATGATTTTCAATGCATCCAGCCCGCGGGCCCGCAGCCGCCGTTCCAACTCCGGGGCCGAGGGCGGGAGGAGGAAGATGGCCACCGCCTCGGCGACCTTGGCTTTCACCTGCCGGGCTCCCTGGACGTCGATGTCCAGGACCAGGTCTTTTCCCTGCTGCGCAGCCTCCCCGAGCACGCGGCGGTGGGTTCCATACAAGGACCCGAACACATCCGCATATTCTAGGAACTCGCCCCGGCGAATCATGTCTTCGAAAATCTCCCGGCTGACGAACCAGTAGTCGCGGCCGTGCTTTTCATCGGGCCGCGCGGCCCGGGTGGTGTAGGAAACAGAAAACATCAAGTCTGTTGGCGTCTTCAGCAGGTGTTCGACCAGGGTGGTTTTCCCCACACCCGACGGCCCGGAAACGATGAAGACCATGCCTCGAGGCCCGCCTACCACCAGTTACTCCACATTCTGCACTTGCTCGCGCAAGCGCTCGATCTGGGCCTTGACTTCCAGCCCCAGGCGGGTCATCTCCAAACCCTCGGCTTCGAGCCCGGGGATTTTGGAGAGGAGGGTGTTGGTTTCGCGGTTCATTTCCTGCAAAAGAAAATCCAAGCGCTTGCCCACCGTGGTGTCGCTGGCCAGCAGGTGGGCGAACTGCTGGGCGTGGCTTTCGAGCCGGGTCAACTCCTCGCTGACGTCGCTGCGCTCGGCCAGGTAGGCTGCCTCTTCAGTGAGCCGTGCCGGATCGAGCGGGATTTGGCCTACGAGCTCCTGCAACCGCTCCCGGAGCCGCCGGTGATAGGCGGGCAAGGCATGCTCGCTCAACTCGGCCAACTGCTTCTGCGCGGCGCGCATGCGCCTCACCCCCTCACTCAGGTCACGCTCCAAGGCCACGCCCTCCGCCCGGCGCATGACGTCCAGCGCCTCCAGTACCTCCGCCAGCAAACACTCCGCGAGCCCGCCCAGTTGCTGGGCTTCTTCCGAGTCCTCCCGGCGGGAGCTGCTGCGCAGCACGCCCGGTACGCGGAGCACCGCGGTCAAATCCGGCTCGCCGCCCAACTGGTGCTCGCGCTGCAACTCCCGGTAGAGTTCGAGGTAGCCGCGGACGAATTCCCCATCGACTTCCAGCGCGCGCCGCCCGAGCTTCTCTGTTTGGAACTGGATGTCGAGGTGGCCGCGCTGCACCTTTTCCCGCACCTGCTTGCGCAAGCGGGGCTCGAAGGCCGCCAGCTCGTCGGGCAAGCGCAGGCGGAGGTCGAGGAACCGGTGGTTAAGGGCTTTCACGGTGACGCGCAGCCGCCAGGCCCCCTCTTCCCCTTGCGCCTGGGCAAAGCCGGTCATGCTGCGCAGCATCGGTTAGCTCGGCTCCCGGTTTTCCACCCGCGACGCCGGCGGATCCAGGTCAGCGAACTGCAGAGCGTAGAGTCGCTGGTAGAGGCCGCCGTGGGCCAACAATTCGTGGTGGGTGCCCACCTCCCGAATCGTGCCGTCCTCCAGCACCACGATCCGGTCCGCCCGCCAGACGGTGGCCAGGCGATGGGCAATCACGAAGACGGTGCGGCCTTGCATAAGGTTGGCGAGGGCCTGCTGCACCAGTCGCTCCGATTCTGCGTCCAGTTCCGAGGTGGCTTCGTCCAAGATCAAGATGGGGGCATTCTTGAGCAAGGCGCGGGCAATGGCCAGCCGTTGTCGCTGCCCGCCGCTCAGGCGCACGCCGCGCTCGCCAATGACGGTATCGTAGCCCTGGGGGAGTTGCTCGATGAAGTCGTGCGCCAGCGCCGCGCGGGCGGCCTCCCGCACTTCCCTCTCCGAGGTGTTTCGCCGCCCGTAGCGGATGTTGTCCGCCGCGGTGTCATTGAAAAGAACGGTTTCCTGGGGGACGATGCCGATTTGCGCCCGCAAGGAAGCCAGGCGCATGTCGCGAATATCGTGGCCGTCGATGCGAATGGCCCCGCGGCTGACGTCATAAAAGCGGGGGAGCAGGTTCACCAACGTGGTTTTCCCCACTCCGCTTGAACCCACGAGAGCGACTACCTCGCCCGCCGGGACGGCCAAGCAGATGTTGCGCAGCAAAAGCGGGCCACTGTCGTAGGCGAAGGCCACCTGATCGAATTCGATGCGGTCATGGAAGGGAGGCAGGTCCAAGGCGCCCGGCTTCTCCTTCACCTCTTCGTGGCGGTCGAGGAGGTCAAAGACTTTTTCGGAGGCGCCCAGCGCCTGCTGGAAGAGGCTGTAGATGCCGGCGAGACGCTTGACCGGCTGGTACACCTTGATCAGCGCCACCACGAAGACGAAGATCATCTCCGGCCTCACCACGCCCAACTGAACCCGGTGGCGGGCATAGAGCAGGACGAGGCCCACGGTGAGCGCCCCCAGCACTTCCATCAAGGGAGAGGTCAAGGCGAAGTAGCGCACCCAGCGCAGTTGGGTGTGGAACAAGCGCCGGGCGCGCTCGCGGAAGCGCTCCGCCTCCCAGGCTTCGCTGCCAAACGCCTGCACAACCCGCACGCCGCTGTAGGTTTCCTGTAAGGTCTCGTTCAGGTCGGCCAGCGTGTCCTGTGCCTGGCGACTCAAGCGCCGAATGCGTCGCCCGATTCGCGAAACCGGCACGACGATCAGGGGCAAGACCAGAAAACAGAGCAGGGCGAGCTTCCAGTCGATCATGAACACCACCAGCAAGAGCACCGGCAAGGTGAAGGCCTGGCGGAAGAAGTCGGTGAGCACGTGCGAGACCGCCTGTTGGACGCGGTCGATGTCATTGATGGCGGTGGACATCAATTTGCCGGTCGTCTGCCGGAGGAAGAAGCCCAGCGACTGCCGCAGGGTGCGGGCGTAGAGTTGGTTGCGCAGATCCATCACCACGGCATGCCCCAGTCGGTTGACGGAATAGGCGCCCAGGTATTCGCTCACCGCCTTGGTGGCATAGACGAGCACAATGGTGGCCACCACCAAGAGCGCAGCCGTGGTCACCGGCAAGGGAACCACATCCCGCAGGTAATAGGTCCGGTTCAAGGAGGGGAGTTCGAGCAAGATAATCTCTTCGATGGCGGCGCCGGGCTCCAACACCAATTGCACCAGGGGGCGGACGAGCAGGGCGGTGGCGCCTTCAAGCACGCCCACTGCCCCCATCAACACCGCGCCGGCCACCAGCCAGCCCTGGTGCGGGCGAACGTAACGGAGCAAGCGTCCTAGGTTGTGCATCGGCTTTTCCCGCCGTCCCGCTCAGCTCGGGTGAGCGCCAGCCGGATCAGAAAACCTCTAACCATATGCACCGGGCAACCCCGAAGTCAACTCCAGCCTCCCTTGAAGACGTCGCGGTGGTTGACTTTGACCCGCTGGCCCGTGCGCCCCAACTGGCGCCCGATGGCCCGCGCAATGGCGACGGAACGATGCCGGCCCCCGGTGCAGCCAAAAGCGATGGTGAGGTAGCTCTTGCCCTCCCCCGCGTAGTGGGGGATCAGGTAGGCCAAGAGCCGTCCGACACGGCGGATGAATTCGGCGGTTTGCGGAAAGGACAACACGTAGCGGGCCACCCGGCCGTCTTTTCCGGTCAGCGGCTTGTAGGCCGGCACGAAGTTGGGGTTGGGCAAGAACCGCACGTCGAAGACCAGATCGGCGTCCGGGGGAAGTCCGTAGCGATAGCCGAAACTCATCAGGGAAATCAGCAAGGGGCGCTGCCGATCCGTTTCGGCCAAGCGGTCCACCACAAACTGGCGTAGCTCGTGAGGGGAGAAGCGGGTGGTGTCGATCACGATGTCCGCCAACACCCGGATGGGTTTCAGCAGGGCGCGTTCCCGTGCGATTCCCTCGCGGACCGGGCGGTCGGCGCCCAGGGGATGGGGGCGACGGGTTTCGCTGAAGCGCCGCACCAGGGCATCGTCGCCTGCCTCCACGAACACCAGTGTGGCCGAGAGCGACTTCCGCAGCCTCTCGAAGAGCCCGGGGAAATCTTCCAGGGCTTCGCCCTCGCGGATGTCCACCCCCAGGGCAGCTCGTTGCACTTCGCCCCCGCTCCTCCCGTAGAGGTCAGCAAAGATGGGGATCAAGGGAATGGGCAGGTTGTCCACGCAGTAGTAGCCCAGGTCCTCCAAGGCGCGCAGAATCGAGCCTTTCCCCGAGCCGCTCAGCCCGGTGATGATCACCAGGGGTGCCGTTGGTGAGCTGCCACGCCTCCGTCTTCCCTTTTTTTGTGGAGTCGACTGCAACCGACTGCGCTGCCTGGGCATAAAGAGACGAAGCTCCGCCCGGGGCCCCTAGGCCTTCACGCGCCGCTGGTGGGTGCTAGGAATCCTCATATCTTCGCGGTACTTGGCGATGGTGCGCCGGGTGACGCGAATACCCACCGTGGCCAGGCGTTGGGCGATTTGCTCGTCAGTCAGCGGATGGGCAGAGTCTTCCTCTTCGATCATCTTGCGAACCCGGCGCTTCAGAGTGAGGAGGGAAGTGTGGTGGCCCGAGGGGCCCCCCACCGCCTCCGAGAAGAACGAGCGCAACTCAATGACTCCCTGGGGGGTGTGCGCATATTTGTTGGCGACCGCCCGGCTCACCGTGGAGGGATGCACGTTCACCACTTCCGCCACTTCCTTGATCATCAGCGGCTTCAGGTAGTCGGGGCCCCGGTCGAGATAGTCCCGCTGACGCTCGACAATGGTCTCGGCCACCCGCTGAATGGTGTGTTTACGCTGCTCGATATTCTTCAACAACTGAACGGCGGCGGCGAAGCGTTCCCGCACGTAGCTGCGCACCTCCTGCGGGGCGGCGCGGCGGTCGAGCAGCCGGCGGTAGAGGGGGCTGAGGTGGAGCTGAGGCTGGTCATCCTCGTTCAGCAGCACCTGGTAGTCGTTCCCTACCTTGACGATGAACACATCGGGCTCGATCAGGCGGGCTTGGCTGCGGTTATAGCGGAGCCCGGGGCGCGGGTCGAGTCTCTTGATCAGCTCGATGGCAGCCAACACCGCGGGCAATGGCCGGTTCAGCACCCGGGCCAAGTCGCGGTACTGCCGGTTCTGCAACTGCTTCAGGTGCTCGCTGACGATCTGCTGGGCCAAAGTGTTTTCCGGCTCTAAGGTGTGCAGTTGCAAGAGCAGGCATTCCCGCAAGTCGCGGGCCGCCACTCCCAGGGGATCGAATTCCTGCACCAGCCGCAACGCTTCTTCCACCCGGTTGGGCTCGTGCCCGCCGCTGGCGGCAACTTCCTCGAAGGTGGCGGTCAGGTAGCCGTCCTCGTTGAGGTTGCCGATGATGGAGCGCGCTGCTTCCTTCACCTCGTCAGACACCATCGACAGACCCAACTGCCACTCGAGATGATCGGTCAGGGTGGTGGGCGGGGAAAGAAAGTTCTCAAAGGCGGGGCGCTCGATTTCTTCGCGCTCCCCCCGGCGCTCGGTGCCATCCATGTATTCTTCGAAGAGCGCCTTCATATCGAACTCTTCGAACGGGTCGCCGCTCTCCTCCGGGGGAACTTCGCGCTCCGCCTGCTCGAACCCATCCTCGCCGGCCTCGCGTTCGCGCAGCAGCCCATCTTCCCCGATCTCCTCCAGCACCGGGTTCTGCATCAGTTCTTGCTGGATCATCTGCCGCAGCTCCAGCCGGTTGAGCTGGAGCAAACTGACCATCTGCACCAAACTGGGGGTGAGCGTCTGTCGTAGGGCGACTTTTAGCTCAAGTCTGGGTGCGTGCCAGTTCATCACCTGAACTCTAGTCGAGCTGAAAGTTTTCCCCGAAATAGATCCGCCGCACCTCGGGGTCGCTGCCCAACTCTTGCGGGGTGCCGCTGCGGAAGATTCGCCCGTTGTGGATGATGTAGGCGCGGTCGGTGACGCGCAGGGTTTCGCGCACGTTGTGGTCCGTGATCAACACCCCGATACCGCGCTCTTGCAGGTTGCGCACAATCTTCTGGATGTCGAGCACCGTGATGGGGTCGATGCCGGAGAAGGGCTCGTCCAGCAAGATGAAGGAGGGTGAAATCACCAGCGCCCGGGCAATCTCCACCCGGCGGCGCTCGCCCCCCGATAAGGTGTAGGCGGGATGGCGCCGCAGGTGGGTCAATCCCATCCCTTCCAGCAACTCCTCCAGCCGTGCGCCTCGCTGGTGTCGCTTCAAGGGAAGAGTCTCCAGCACGGCCAGGATGTTCTCTTCCGCGGTCAGCTTGCGAAAGACGGAGGGTTCCTGGGGCAAGTAGCCCAGCCCATGCCGCGCCCGCAGATACATGGGAAAATCGGTGAGGTCGTTGCCGTTCAGGAGCACCCGGCCGGAATCGGCCCGCGTCAGGCCGACCAGGATGTGGAAGGTAGTAGTCTTGCCGGCGCCGTTGGGGCCCAGCAACCCCACCACTTCGCCGGGGGCAATGTTCAAGCTGACGTGGTCAACAACCTTTCGACCCCGAAAGGACTTGGTGAGAGCGACGCCAGTCAACTGAACCATGAGTCATTGCGTCCACGGTCGACGCGTGACGGTGCGTATGCCCTCCGCGGATTCGACCAAAATCCTACCATCCACTAAGAACAATGTCAATCGAGCGCCGCGGGTGATGCCGCGCTGGGCGTCGACAATTTTCGGCGTGCCCCCCCACAACACCACGGTTTGCGGCCCCGCAGCGTACTCGGCGTGCTCGCTGCTCGCTTGCCGACCGGCCTGCTCCACCACGACGCCCCCCAGAGCGTGAACCCGGTCGAGTCGCTCGGAGCCGGCGCCGCCGTTGAGAAAAACCTCCAGCCGCGGGGCGGTGAGCGTCCCGAAATCATTCCGGGCGGTTACTTGTCCTTCAAACACCCCCCAGCGCTCCGCCTCCAAGTAGGTGAGCCGGTCGGAGGCAATCCGCACCAGGCGCCGCCGTGCGGTTGGGTTCGCCGCCGCGCCTTCCTCGTCGGCAGCCTCGAGAAACAATCCGGAAACATCTCCTTCGGCCACCAACTTCGTCGGGGTGCGAAACAGTTCAATCGCCGTCGCCGCCAGCCGGTTCGCGCCCTGCCAGAGGCGTGCCCGGCCTTCATAGCGCGCCCAGCCGCGCTCGTCCTCGGCCCGCATGCGGTCGGCCGCCAGCTGCACCGGCTCTCCGGTGCCAAAGCCGTGGGGGCCATCGGCCGAGGGCTGCCGGGTGGTGCGCACCTCACCCTCCGCCCGAAGAACGCCGGCTGTTTCCGCCACTTCGATCCGCCGGGCGCGGGTACGAGTGGCCGCGTCCCACAGCACCGGTTGCTCGCGGAGCACGAAAGTCTCGGTGTCGCTCCGGTACTGGGCTCGGCCAGCTTCGGCCCGCCACCGGCGTCCCTGGTAGCGGAAGCGCTCCCACTGCTCGGCTTCGATCAGCTTCCCCTCATCATCGAAGCGGGCCCGCAGCTCCTTGCTGGTGGTGACTCGCTCCGCGGCGCCCGGCCGGGTGTGTTTCGTCTCCACGGCGCCTGAGGCCGTCAGGCGGCGCAAGCGTTGCTTCTCTGTGAACTGCAATTGGATGCGGTTCGCCACCACGGTGCGCTGCTCGCCGCTCCGCCGCCTCAGCACCAGTGAGCCTGGCTGGCGGGCGGTCAAGACCGGCTCGCTCCGCCCCCCGGCGTCCACCACCAGCTCGAGCACCGGCGCCTGTAGCGTCCGCCTCTCCTCAGCCGTTTGCGACACCAGTTGGGCTCCTCCGGTGGCCACAATGCGTTCGATTCGGCGCTGGTCGGGGTCAAAGTGAAACACCGTCTCCCCACAGGTCAGCGTTTCCTCGGAGTCCTCGCTTCGCCGCTCAAATTCCACTTGCCCGGTGGCGCGCAGTTGCTGAATGTGTCCATCGTCGGCATAGATGGCTACCGCACGCGCCGCCTGCATCGTCAGGTGCGTCGCCTGGGCGCGCACCTGGCCGGTGGCGATGATTCGTTGGGTGCGAAAATTGTTGTCCAGTTCCATCCGCAGGTGATCGGCCACCAGGATTCGATCCCCCGTCCGCACCTGCAAGGGCGAGAACAGTTCAAATACGTGCGCGCCGGCGGAGTAGTGCAGTTGCGAGCCGCGGATCTCGACGGGCGCGCCGCCCCCGCGGGTCACGCGGATGGTCACCCGGCTTTCCAGCCTGACCTTCGGCTCCGTGGGCTGGTAGCGCAGCCCGACGGCATCGCCCCTGCCTTCGGGAAAGGAAAACTGCACGGGTTGATCCGTCCAGGCAACGCCCCGCGCTGGATCAAACTGCACCCCAGCGGTCGTCAGGCGAATGGCGTGGGACGCTGGCTTCTCCGCCGCTGAGCCGCCCCCGAGATAAACCCTCACCCGGCCGGGACAGAGGATTTGCCCCGTGCCCGCCACGTCGTATTCGCATCGCCCGGTGCGAATCTCATCGGCTCGGTCTCCCCGGTGGCCGTAGATGTGGAGCACCACGTCTTCCAGCAGGGTGGTTTGTCCGGCGCGCTCGGTGGTGCGGGAGGCCTCGACCAGGAACAGCCTGCGGCCTTCCTCGGACCGGGACAAGGTGAACTTTTCCGTCTGCTGCCGGACGTCAGCGGGCACCGCCGCCGGCAGCTCCCGGCGTGCCTGGTAGGCGCGCCAGCGACGTAACCCGTAGCTGCCAGCTATAACGAGCGCCATCGCGACCGCGGCGGCCAGCGCCAGCCGCCGAATCTGAACCACGGGCGGGCGTTTCACCGTAACCTCACCTCAAAGCGAGTATAGGGGAGGCCGCAAACAAGGACAAGCGCTGGGGGAGGAAACGGAGACCGGGAGAGACGCTACTCGACCCCGCGTGTCATCGCCGGGGTCCGGGCGGTGGTTTCTACGAAGATGTCGTGTGCATTGCCCAGATCCCGTGCCGAGGGGGTGAGAATGGTTCGGGGGGAAATGAAAATCTTCTCCGCGCGTTGCAGGGCGAGCTGCACGTCCCGTTCGCTGACAAAGTCAACCACCCGGGGTGCCGGGGTGGACTCCGGCGGTGGCGGCGGGGCCAAAGCAGGCGCGGGCAGCTCCGTACCCGGATTGTCTCGCGACCGGGGCACCCCTTTCTGGGCCAGGAAGCGTTCCACCACCCGGGCAATGGTGCGGCGCTCCGGTACCGCGCCGGGCGTCGCCGCCACGGGCGGTGGCGGCGGCGCGGGCAGCGGTAGTTCGCGGGCCGGGAGGCGCTCGGTGATGGGTTCCACCGCTCGGGCCTCGTAGGCCACCCGCTTGATGTTCATCAGGTGCTGCGGGCCGATGTTGTCCGAGGTGATGTTGCCCCCCACGGCGCCGCAACCCAAAGTCATCGCCGGGAACAGCCGGGTCGAATATCCGATGGAGCCGTGCGGGGAGGGGCTGTTCACCACCACGCGATAAGCCCGCACCCGGGAACCGAACTCCCGAATCACCGCATCGTTCTGCGAGTGAATGGCGATGGTGTGGCCCAGGCCGCCGAACTCCAGCAGCCGGTTGCAGAGTTCCACCGCCTCCTGCCAGTTCCGCACCGTGTAGAAGGCAAGGATGGGGGAGAGCTTTTCGGCCGAGAGGGGATAGTCCCGACCCACGCCCGCGAGTTCGGCGATCAACACCCGGGTGCTGGCGGGCACATTGAATCCCGCCATCTCGGCAATCACCGGAGCGGCGCGGCCCACGATGCGGGGATTCACCAACATGGTTTCCGGGCGGATGACCAGCCTGCTCAGGGTTTGGATTTCCGCAGCGCTCAAAAAATAGGCGCCCTGCTCCCGCAACTCCTGCAACACCGCCTGGCGCAGCGGCTCCTCCACCACAATCGCTTGCTCCGCCGAGCAAATCGTCCCGTTATCGAAGCACTTGCCGGTGATGATGTCTGCCACCGCCTTGCGCAGGTTGGCGGTGCGCTCAATGTAGGCGGGCACGTTGCCCGGGCCCACCCCGAAGGCGGGTTTGCCCGAGCTATAGGCGGCGCGCACCACCCCGGTGCCGCCCGTGGACAGGATGACGCCCACGCGCCGATGCCGGAGCAGCTCCTGCGTGGCTGGCATAGTGATCTGGGTCAGGCAGCCGATGATTCCTTCCGGCGCGCCGGCCTTCAACGCCGCCCGGCTCATTATGTCCGCGGTGGCGCAGATGCAGCGCTTGGCCGCGGGGTGGGGGCTCAACACCACGGCATTGCGGGCCTTGAGGGAAATCAAGATCTTGTAAATCGCGGTCGAGGTGGGGTTGGTGGAAGGAAGGATGGCGGCGACCACCCCCACCGGCTCGGCGATCTCGATCACTCCTTTTTCGCGATCCTCCCGGAGAATCCCCACCGTGCGCATGGGGCGGATGGCTCGGTAGACATCCTCCGAGGTGAACTTGTTCTTTTTGATCTTGTCCGGCACATTGCCGTACCCGGTCTCTTCCACCGCCAGGCGCGCCAGGGGCTCGGCCGCCTGCGTCGCCGCTGCTGCCATGGCGTCGATGACCGCGTCGATCTGCGCCTGGGAAAAGGTAGCCCAGCGTTGCTGCGCCGCGAAGGCGCGCTCCACCAGGTCACGCACCTCTTGGAGAGAAAGCAGGTCGGGATCACGCAGGTTCATCTTGGCACTCCCGTCGGGCTTTGGCTCCACTGCCCCAAGCTTCCGGGAGGGCGCCACCCTAGCACGATCACTGCTGCGGGTCAATAAAACAAGCGGGGAGGCACGGGGGGAGGAACTAGAGCAGCACGCCCTGGTTGACCACGGCGATATTGTTGCGGGTGGTGTTCTTCACCGTATACATGGCCTCGTCGGCCAGCCGGATCAGCTCCGCTTTGTTGTCGGTATCGGTGGGATAGGCGGAGAGGCCGAAGCTGGCGGTGACGCGCAGGTTCAGCTTTTCCTCCCGTAAGAATCTATGTTGGTTGAAGCGCTCGTAGAGGCGCCGGAGCACCACGGTGGCGTTATCTTTCGGGGTCTGGGGCAGCACGACGATGAACTCGTCCCCGCCGTAGCGGAAGGCGTAGTCAATCAGCCGCAGGCTGCCGCGCAGCAGCCCGGCGACCTCCCGCAGCAGCCTACTGCCCACCAGGTGCCCGTAGGTATCGTTGACCAGCTTGAAATAGTCGAGGTCGAGGAAGATGAGGGAGAACTCGTAGTGGAAGCGATTGGAGCGGTAGATTTCCGTATCCAGGACGAAGTTGAGGTGGCGGACGTTGTAAAGGTTGGTGCAGTCGTCGGTAATGCTCAACTCGTGGATGCGCTTCACATGCAGGGCATTTTCCAGGGCGATGGCGGCGTAGTCGGCCATCGCCTGCAGCAAGGCCAACTCGGGCTGGTCGAAAGGCCGCTTGCCCACATAGTTAATGATTTCAATCACCCCCAACACCCGTTCCTTGGCCCGGATGGGCACGCAGATGTTCGAGTGGGTGCGGAGCTTGGTGATCTCATCCACGTGGCTGGAGAAGCGCGGGTCCTTGGTGACGTCGGGGACGATGGCCGCTTCGCCCGTTTGCGCCACCCAGCCGGCGATGCCCTCGCCCATTTTCAGGCGCACGTCCTTCAACTTTTCCGCCGCCTCGCCGGTGGCGATCTGGAAGTAGAGTTCATTCGTCTTCTCGTCCGCCAGCAGCAGCGACCAGGTGTCGGGGGCCAGGAGCTCTTGCACCTTCTCCATCAGGGTACGCAGGACTTCGTCAAGCTGCAGGGTGGAGGTAAGTTCTTTCGCCATCTGATGGATGACGGCGAACTCCTCCATCTTGTGGCGCAGCTCGGTGACCCGGTCTTCCTGGAATTCGGACCGCCGCTGGGGTTGGCTCGAGCTACGCCGGTTGTGTGTTTTCCGCTTCCGTGGCGACATTTTTGCTGCGTGGTTTGCGGGTGGTTCGCGGGCTCCCGAAGCCCTGAAAAAGCCGATTGATTATACGTGCAACCCTTTCCCAGAAGCAACAAATTCATTTGCCCATTGACACTGTCGCGGCCCAACCCTATCATCGTCTCTAGCCTTCCACAGGGGTTGTTGGCAGGGTCGATGGCCAGCTTTGGTGAGAATCTACGCCGCGAGCGGGAACTGCGCGGAATTACCCTGCCCGAACTGGCGAACGCCACCAAAATCAGCCTCCGCCATCTGCAGGCACTTGAAGCGAACCAATTTGACCGCCTGCCCGGCGGGGTCTTCAACCGCGGGTTTGTGCGTGCCGTGGCCCGCTATATGAATCTCGATGAACACCATTGGGTGGGTGAATTCGTGCGCGCCGCCGGAGAGGAACCGGAGATTCTGGCCCGCTATGCCGCCCCAAGTGCCGGGCCGCCCGCCTCGCGGCGGCGGGGGATGTGGAGCTTTGCCCTCTTGCTGGTGGTATTCGGCCTGGGCGCCTATCTTGTCCACGAGATACGGCTGCGGCGCGCGGCGGAAGCTTCCCCGCCGCTCATAAGCAGGCCGGATTCAACTTCGCAACCGCCCCGGGTCAATGTGCCCCCGCGGTTGGAACCCGCCAGCGAGGCCGCCACCACGGCTGCACGCAGCAGCCTGGCAATGGCCGAGCCCTCCAGCCCGCCCACCGCGAATCCTCTCGAGACGCCCGAGGAGTTGCGTTTGCAGGTCGATGTCCCCCTAGACGATGCCTGGGTAAGCGTGACGGTTGACGGCCAGCCCCGCTACCGGGGTTTGATGAAGGCGGGGGAAACCCGGAGTTTCCGCGGCGTCCGCCGCATCGAGCTGATTACCGGAAACGCCAGCGCCGTCATACTCACTCTGAACGGCGAAACCCTGCCCCTGCTGGGAGACCCCCGCGAACGCAAGAAACTCGTCTTGACCGCCAAAGACCTGAACCCCGCCACCCCCTGAAACCTGAAAATGGCCTCGCCGCAGAAGGAAGAGCGCGCCATCTTCGAGGCAATCCGCCAGGGAAAAGCGCCTCCGGTGGTCAAGCGCCAGGCCTCGCGGGGCAGCATTCCGGTGGCGACCGATGAGCTCCTGGAAATCTTGGTTCTCTTGACGCGGGATCCCGACCCCACTTGCAGCGAGGTGGCCAAGCAAACTCTGGCCGGTTGGCCAACGGAAAAGTGTGCCGCGCTGCTGGCTCAACCTGAGACCTCTCCTGCGGTGCTCGCCTATTTTGCCTCGCAACAGGAGGTTCCGGAGGCCGTGGTCGCCGCCGTGGTCCGGCACCCAAATGCCGACGACCCGACCCTGGCCGCGCTGGCCGGGCGCCTCCCACTCGAGACCATCCAGCAGATGGCCAGCCCGGGGGACCGCTTCGAGCAAATGCCGCAGTTTGTGGCCGCCTTGCTCGAACGCAGCGATCTGCCCGAAAGCCTTCGCGCCCGCCTGGAGAAGCTCGCCCGCGGACAGCCGCCGGCGCCGGAGAAGCCCGCCGAGGCCCCCACCCGGAAAGAAGCCGAGATCCCGCCGGAGGAACGGCAGGAGCGAGTCAGCTTGCTGCAGAGGGTGGCGCACATGGGGATCTCCGAGCGGGTTCAATTGGCTCTCAAAGGAAGCAAAGACGAGCGCCTGCTTCTCATCCGCGACCCCAACAAGGTCGTTTACCGGGCGGTGCTGCAATCGCCCAAGCTCAGTGACAGCGAGGTAGAGACGTTCGCCTCGATGAAGAACATCGCCGAGGAGGCCTTACGCATCATCGCCAGCAAGCGAGAGTTTATGAAGAACTATGCGGTGGCGCGCCGGCTGGTGAACAATCCTCGCACCCCCGTCGACATCTCCCTCAACCTCATCAACCGCCTCATCAACTATGACCTCAAGGTTCTCAGCGTCAACCGGAACGTCCCCCAAACCGTGCGCAGCGTGGCCATCAAACTTCGCAAGCAGCGTATCGCCCGCGGTGAGACTCGCTAGCCAGCTAGGGGAGTTGGGCCAGGGACTTGCGCACCGCGGCGGCGTAGCGCTCCGTCTGGTGCTTGATGGCAGCTTCATCCAAGCTCAACACCCGCCGACCCTCCATCACCACCCGCCCATTGATGATGCTGGCCTCTACATCGCTCGCCTTGAGCGAGTAGACGATCTGCGAGTACAGATCGTAGGCGGGAATGGCATGGGGGGCGTCGCGGCGCACCAGGATCAAGTCGGCCTTCTTGCCCGGCTCCAGCGAGCCGATTTCTTCCTCCAGGCCGAGGGCGCGCGCCCCTTCGATGGTGGCCAGGGCCAGTGCGGTGGGCGCGGGCAGTGTGCGGGGATCGCCCGAGGAAAGCTTTTGCAGTTTCGCCGCCAGGTCCATCTCTTCAAACAGGTTCAAGTCGTTGTTGCTGCCCGCGGGGCCGTCGGTCCCCAGGGCCACCGCAACGCCCGCGGCGCGCAACGCCGGCACGGGCGCAACGCCGCTGGCCAGCTTCATATTGCTGGAGGGATTATGCACGCAGCCCACCCCTTTGCCGGCCAACAGGGCGCGGTCAGCCGCGTCTACATTAACGCAGTGGGCGGCGACCACCCGGGGGTCCAAGACACCCAACCCGGCCAGGTAGTGCACCGGGGTTTGTCCGGTGCGCTTTTTCACGGTTTCCATCTCGCCGGCGCTCTCCGCCAGATGGATGAGCAGCGGTGCTCCGGTGCGCTGGGCGAGCGCCGCTGCGGCGCGCAGGGTCTTCTCCCCGCAGGTATAGGCGGAATGAGGTGCCACCGCCGGCACCACCAGGGGATGGTTGCGCCAGCGCTGGATGAACTCTTCGGTGTAGCGCAATGCCTCGGCCGCGGTGGGAAAGTCCGGGGCGGGAAAATCCAGGATGGTTTCCCCCGCCACCACGCGCAGGCCGGCTTCACTGGCGGCGCGAGCCACCTGGTCTTCGAAGTAGTACATATCGGCGAAGGTGGTGGTGCCACCGCGAATCATCTCCAGAGCGGCCAGCTTCGTCCCCCAGTAAACAAAATCGGCGGTGGTGTGTTGGGCTTCGAGGGGAAAAATGTAGTCCTGGAGCCATTCCTCCAAGGCTCGGTCGTCGGCCACGCCGCGGTAGAGGGTCATGGCGGCGTGGGTATGGGAGTTGATCAAGCCCGGCAAGATCAGCTGTCCCCCCGCCTCCAGCCGCCGCCGCGCCCGGTAGCGGCGTTCGAGCTGCTCCGCCGGGCCCACCGCCACGATGCGGGCGTTGCGGATGGCCACGGCGCCGCTTTCAATCACCCGCCGCTCCGCGTCCATGGTGACCACGGTCCCGCCGGTCACGAGCAGATCCACGCCTTCGCGTCCGGCGAAGAGCAGCAGCAGAGGCAAGGCGAGCAGCAGGAGCAGAATGGCTATCCACCAGCGATGCACGGGAACCCCCAAGTGTGTAGGGTCACCTCGCTTCAGAGAAAGGAAGCGTCAAAGGGCCGCGGCAGCAAGGCGCTCATTCGGTGGACGGCTGCCTTGCCTTTCAGGTTCGCGAGGACGACCTCGATATCGCCGCAAAATTCCCAGATAATCTGCCGGCAGGCACCGCAGGGGGAGGTCAACCGCCCGGTGTCGGCCACCACGGCCAGCCGCTTGAAGCGGCGCTCGCCGGCGGCCACCGCCTGGAAGATGGCCACGCGCTCGGCACAAATCGTCAGCCCATAGGTGGCGCTTTCGATGTTGCCGCCGGTGTAGATGCGGCCGCGCGCCGTCTCCACCGCCGCCCCCACCCGAAACCGCGAGAAAGGCGCGAAGGCTTTGGTGCGGGCGCGTCGCGCTCGGTTCAGGAGCCGGTTTCGAGGCGTCGTCATTCGAACAGGCGGGCGACGGCGGGAACCAGCGCCCGCAGAAAGGCGGTCAATTGTCCGGCCATCCGCTCCCCCGCCTCCAACACTTCATCGTGGCTGATCTTCTGCTTCGAAAGACCCGCGGCCATGTTGGTGACCACAGAGAGACCCAGCACTTCCATCCCCATGTGGTTGGCCACGATCACTTCCGGCACGGTGGACATCCCCACCACATCGGCGCCGAGCCGCGCCAGGGCACGGATCTCCGCCGGGGTTTCGTAGCTCGGCCCCGGCACCGCCGCGTAGATGCCTTCAAACAATCGCAGCTTCTGTTTCCGCGCCTCTTTTCGGGCCAGCGCCCTCAATCGCTTGGAGTAGGCCTCGGTCATATCCGGGAAGCGAGGCCCGAAGTCCTCTTCGTTGGCGCCCCGCAAGGGATTCGCCCCGAGAAGATTCAGGTGATCGCGGATGAGCAGCAGGCCCCGGGCTTTGAGTCGCGGGTTGATGCCGCCGGCGGCGTTCGTCACCACCAGGGCACGCGCGCCCATCCCGCCCAGCACGCGAATGGGAAAAGTCACTTCTACCAGGGTGTAGCCCTCATAGAAGTGCGCCCGTCCTTGCAACACCGCCACCCGGGCGGGACCGCAGCGGCCCAGCAGCAACCGGCCCGCATGGCCCACGGCGGTCGAAACCGGAAAGTGCGGGATCTGGTCGTAGGGGATCATGGCAGCATCGACGAGCGAATCACCGAATGCCCCCAAGCCCGAGCCCAGCACCAAGCCGACCCGGGGCGACAGCGGGGCGCGTTCGTGGACGAACTCCACCGCTTCGCGCACTTGGTCGGCTTCGCTTCGGCTCACCGCGTCTCACCCCCCCGCTGCGCGGGTCATCATAGCAGAATCCCGGCGATTGACGCGGACATGAAGTTGGCCAGGGTGCCGGCCAGCATGGCGCGAAAACCCAGGCGGGCTAGGTCGCCGCGGCGGTCGGGGGCCAGGGCGCCGATGCCGCCGATCTGGATGCCAATCGAACCCAGGTTGGCGAAGCCGCAAAGAGCAAAGGTGGCAATGGAAAAGGAGCGGGGAGCGAGGGCTTCCCGAAGCGTGGCCAGCTCCATATAGGCGACGATCTCGTTGGTCACCATGCGCAGACCCATCAGACTCCCCACCTTGCCCGCATCACTCCACGGCACGCCCATCAGCCAGGCCAAGGGGCTGAAAATCCAGCCCAGCACCTGTTCGAGCTTGGCGGGAAAGTAGGGGAATCCGATGCGTGCCAGCAGGTCGTGCACGCCGCCAAAGAGGGCGTTGATCAGCGCCAGCAAAGCCAGAAAAGCAATCAGCATCGCGGCCACGTTCAGCGCCAAGTTAAGGCCGTCGGTGGTGCCGCGGGCGGCCGCGCCCAGCACGTTGGGGTCTTCCCGCTTCACTTCCAAGCGCACCACGCCGGCGGTGAGCGGCTCTTCGGTTTCCGGCACCAGCATCTTTGCCAGCACCACCGCCGCCGGGGCCGCCATCACCACGGCCATGAGCACGTTCTGGGCCGAGACACCGATTCGGATGTAGGCAGCCAGAATGGCGCCGGAGACGGTGGCCATGCCAGCCGTCATGACCATCATCAGTTCCGACTGTGTCAGCCGGGAAAGATAGGGCCGGATGGTGAGGGGGGATTCGGTTTGGCCCATAAAGATGCTGGTGGCGGCGTTGAGCGACTCGGCACCGCTCGTGCCCATCAAGCGGGTCATCACCTTGGCCATGGCGCGGATGATGACCTGCATGATGCCGAAGTAGTAGAGGATGGCGAACAACGCCGCGATGAAGATGATGGTGGGCAGGACCTGGAAGGCGAAGTAGAAGGGGTCCAGCGGCGAGGCTTGCCTCCCCAGTTCGCCGAATAGGAACTCGGAGCCACTTTCCGAGAGTCGCAGCAGGCGGTCCACGCCGCTGGCGAGGAGGCGGATGGCTTCGCGGCCCACCTGCGTCTTCAAGACCAGCAGCGCAAAACTAAACTGCAACCCCAAGCCCCAGAGCACCGTCCGCAGCCGGATGGCGCGCCGGTTAGTGGAAAGCAGGTAGGCGATGCCGAGCATCACCAACATACCCAACAAACCCATCAAGCGTTCCATATGCCCCCTCCTGGAATTTTTTTGATAGGCAAATCAATCAGGCCAGAACCTGCAAAATGAGCGGGGTGGGTTGGGGCAGGGTGGGCGCCAGGGTAAAAGCCTCCTGGAGCCGCCGGTCAGCTTCCGCCCGTTTCTCCGCATGATTGAAGTGCAGGGTGGCCAGAAGCTCACCCGCTTCCACGGGGTCGCCCACCTTCTTGTGCATCACCAGGCCCACGGCCGGGTCAATTGTGTCCTCGAGGCGCTGCCGGCCGGCGCCCACCGCCATTGCCGCCCAGCCGATTTGCTCCGCATTGATTCGGACGAGATAACCACTGGCGCGCGCCGCCCACGGCTGGCGCTGCCGGGCCTGGGGCAAGCGCGCCGGGTCGTCCACCACCCGGGGGTCGCCCCCCTGGCAGGCAATAATCTGGCGGAATTTTTCCGCCGCGGCCCCCGAACGAATCAATTCGTCGAAACGCGCCCGCCCCTGCTCGACGCTCCCGGCCTGGCCGCCCAGAAGCAGCATCCAAGCCGCCAGCTCGCGACACAGCGCCCGGAAATCCTCCGGCCCCCCGCCGGTGAGCGTCTCCACAGCTTCCGCCACTTCCAGGGCGTTTCCCACCGCGCGCCCCAGCGGTTGGTCCATATTGGTCAGCAGGGCCACCACGCGCTTGCCCATCCGGGTGCCGATGCTCCGCAAGGACTCGGCCAGCCGGGTGGCGCTCTCCCGCTCCTTCATAAAGGCGCCGGAGCCCACTTTGACGTCGAGCAACAGGGCGTCAATCCCCTCGGCCAGCTTCTTGCTGAGGATGGAAGCGGTAATCAGCGGGATGCTTTCGATGGTGCCGGTGAGGTCGCGCAGGGCGTAGAGCTTCTTGTCGG
>JBHHYS010000018.1:0-33597 GCA_046757645.1 Terriglobia bacterium
CTATGGTGTGTGGGCCGGCGGGGGCGTGGTAAGATTCTATCCAGGTCCACCCAGACAATGCCTGACACTCAGCGCATTCCCGACGCGGTGCTGGATGTGGTGGCGCCTGACGGCAGCCGACGCTCCGTGCGCATCACCCAATCGCCCTTCCTGATTGGGCGGGGCGAAGAGGCCGGCAACCACCTGCACCTGTCCGACAAGCGCGTCTCCCGCCGCTGTGCCGCGCTGCTCTATGCCGAGGGTGTGTATCGTCTGGAAGACCGCGGGCAGCGCCACGGCGTCTTCGTCAACGGCGAAAAGATCGACGTCCGGCCGCTGCGCGACCGCGACACCATCACCTTCGGCGCCGGCGCTTCCTACCAGCTGATTTTCCATACCGGCCGGCCGGACGAACCGCTCCCCCAGCTCCTCTCCCGGCTCGAGCGGGCTTCAGCCCTGGAGCCCGGCGCCCGTGACCTGCGCCACCTGAGTCTGCTGTTGGAAGCCACCGCCCTGTTGCACTCCCCGCGGCCCCTGGAGGACGTGCTGGGGGCGATGGTCGACCGTGCCCTCACCATCACCGATGCCGACCGGGGGTTACTCCTCGAGGCCGACCCCGCAACCGGCTTGCGCCCCCTGCTGGCCCGACAGCGCGGCAGCGGGGAGTTGTCGGCCGAAAGCCTCCAGCCCAGCCGCACCGCCATCGCCCAAGCCCTCGAGCAACGCCGCAGCGTGATGGAATATGACGTGGCACACGCCGGCCCCCTGCGCGAGGCCCACAGCATCGTAGCCCAGCAGCTCCGCTCGGTCATCGCCATTCCCTTACATTCGCTCTCCGCGTTCCGCTCCAGCGACACCACCTACGTCTCCACCCCAGGTGACCTCTTGGGCATGCTCTACCTCGACAGCCGCCGCCCCGCCGCTTTTTCCCGCCTGGAGCGGCAGATTCTGGACGCGCTCGCCCGCGAAGCCGCCAGCGTGCTCGACAACGCCCGGCTACTCCAGAAAGAACACCAGCGGCGCCGCCTGGAGCACGAAGTGGCCATCGCCCGCGAAATCCAGCAAACCCTGTTGCCCCGCAGCTTCCAGCACTTCCCGCACCTCCAAGTCACCGGCATCAACCACCCCTGCCTAGCGGTGGGGGGGGACTACTTTGACCTGATACAACTCAGCCCCGACCGCACCGCCTTTGTCATCGCCGACGTGTGCGGCAAAGGTCTGGGGGCGGCGTTGTTGACGGCGATGCTGCAAGGCACCTTCTTCGCTATGACCCTGGGGCAGGAACCCGCCAGCGTCTTCACTCATGTCAACCACTTCATCTGCGCCCGCTCCAAGATGGAGCGTTACGCCACGCTCTTTTTCGGCATCCTGGATAGCGGCGGCCGGCTGGAGTTCATCAACGCCGGCCACCCGCCTCCCCTGCGCGTCCACGCCGGTCGGGTGGAGCCCGTCTTCCCGGCCGAGTCTCTTCCTCTGGGTCTGATGCCGGAGGCGGAGTTCGCCACCGCGTCCGCCACCCTCGACCCCGGTGACACCCTGGTGCTCTTTACCGACGGCATCAACGAAGCGGTGGACCCCCAGGACGAAGAGTTTGGACTCGAGCGGCTGCGCGCGGTAGTGGCGCGCCACGCCACGGCCGGGGTCGAAGAGCTGCAGGCCGCGATCCTGAACGCCGTCGGAGAATACACTCGCGGCGCTCCCCAGGCCGATGACCTGACCTTGTTGATTCTCCACTACCGCGGCGCCGCCTAGCCGCTGGCCCGAGGCGCCCATTGAAGGAAGGATTGGCTGGGAGGCTAGGACTCGAACCTAGATTCTCGGATCCAGAGTCCGATGTCTTGCCGGTTAGACGACCTCCCAGCCGTCGAGGTCGCGGAGACCGAACTCAGAGTTACTTTAGGCGGGGGAGGAAAAGGTGTCAAGCGGGGGCGGGCGGCCTAGGGCCGCGCGTGGGCAAAGCGAGCATTGGCGTTGTTTAATTCCAGGTAGAGGGTTTGTCCGGGGCGAAGCTCTACAGGCAGCTCCCAGCGCAAGTGGACGTCGCCGGCACGTACCTCATGCCAGAGGTTGGTGAGCCAGTAGCGACCCGGGGGCAGACCCCGGAGCCGGGCGAAGCCTTCATGGTCGGTCTCGGTCTGGGCCAGCAGATAGCGGGAGTGGATCAGTTGCAAGACTTTCTGACGAACCCGGCGCTGGTAGCTTTTTTTCTGCACTCGCCAGGCGGCGGCCGCGTTGAGGTCGAGCAGATGTTCATCCATCCCGTCCTTGCTCTCCGGGTGGAGGATCAGATAGCTGCGCACCTCTTCCCAGTAGCGTTTCTCTGACTTTTCCCATTTCTCCGGATTCTTCTCGCGGTCGCTGAGCTTGGCCTTCCGTTTGGGAAAACCCAGCCCCACCATGATGAGGTTGCGGGTGACGTAGGCCCGGCGAAACTCGGGGACGTTCATCACCTCGTCCACCGTAAGCGAGGCCAGGAAGTCATTGCCCTGCAAGCTGACGGTTTCGTGGCCCCTCATCCACTCCTTCAGCTCCGGGCTGACGTTCAATTTGTCCACAAAGGACTCCAGGTTGGGCGGGGCAACCTGCTGGCGGGCGATTTTTTCGATCTCCGGCAGGCTGGCGCGCAGCAGGTAGAAGGGCTGGCGCATCACTTTTTCGGGCCGGCCATGCGTGGGGGCGGCGCGCACCGCGAATTCCAAGGTGGCGTCGCTCCGTTGGGCGGAGACACCGAGCGCCAGCCCCAGCTCCGCCCCCACCAAGAACGTCACCGCCAGAAATGCGCGCATCATGGGTCGGAGAGCGGAAACGGAGAATCGAGGCACGACGCCAAAAATGTCGGCACGCAGGCTAGAACAGCTGAAAGTTGACTTCAATGGCCATATACACCTTGACGGGTTTGCCGAAGCGTTCGGCGGGCTTGAAGCGCCAGTTCTGCACGGCGCGCACCGCTTCTTCGTCCAGGCCCAGACCCAAGCTCTTCTGCACGCGGACGTCGCGGACGCGGCCATTTTCGTCCACGACGGTCCACAGCACCACCACCCCTTGGTACCTGGCCTTGCGGGCCTCTTCGGAGTACTCCGGCCTGGGACAATAGAGGCAGAGGGGCGCGGAGACGTTGCCCCCGATACGGAACACCCCGCCGCCGGTGCCCCCGCCCCAGCCCGGACCTACGCCAGGGCCGCGACCACTGCCCACACCCCCGCCGTACCCAGTGCCGATTCCTCCCCCACCGCCCGGACCCCCGGAGAGAACGTTGCTGTTCGCCAGCGGATCACCGTAGGTGGGTAGGTTCGGGTTCTGGATCTTGATGTCCGGCGGCACCACCACCGTGGGTTCTGCGGTCAATTGCGGAGTGGGATTCCGAATCACCGCGGCGGGGGGCGTGAGCTGATCCTTCAGGGAAAACTTGGGGAGACGCCCCTTCGCGGGTGGCTGCGGGAGGCGCTCACCGCCACCGCCACCGCCGCCGGCCTTCTGGGTCGAGGGCGGCAGCGTCAATTGGTAGGGAGAGATGTCTTCCACCCCCACCAGCTGGACAACCTCCTCCGGCTCCGCCTGCGCCGCCTGACGGGCAAAGGGGAAGACGGCGAGAAACAATGCGGTAAGGTGTACCGCGATCGAGACTCCCCAGCTGCGTTCGAATTGCCGCTTGTAGATTCGCGACTCCCAAATATCCGCCACCTCCACCGGCTTCGAACTCGTGCGCACCGGCGGCAGCTTTTCGGGCCGGAAGAGTTCCCGCAGGGTTTGCCTGAAAGCCTGGTGCCAAGCGCCAATTTCCAGCTCCCAGCGCGGGGGTTTATACAGGGCGACTCCGGGGACTCGCCGGGGCAGCGGCCCAGGCCGGGAGGGGCGAAAAAGCTCCCGCAGCGCTTCCCGGAAGGAGCGGTGCCAAGGCTGGATTTCTACCAGCCACTCCCGCTCCCATGCCTGCTTGTTGCGTTCCCCGTGCATGATTCAACTGGCCGGCCTTGCTTCCGGCACCCCTCCGTCTAGTGTAGATGCCGGGGCCGCCAAAGGGATGCCTGGTTTCCCGGCCGCTGACATTCCCCGCCCTTCATTGTAACATAGATGATTCTGTGCCGCGGCCACGGAGGCGCAACGGCAGCGCCCCGCGGCCTCGACGGGCGCCGGACCAGGGGAAACAGTTGAAAGCGTCGCTTGAACTGAAAAATACGCTCAATTTGCCTCGCACCGATTTCCCCATGAAGGCCCGTCTGCCCCAGGCGGAGCCGCAACGCCTGGCTCGCTGGGAGCAGGAAAAGCTCTACCAGCGACTCCGCCAAGCCCGCCGGCAAGCCCCGCTCTTTGTGCTCCACGATGGGCCCCCCTACGCCAACGGCGAGGTCCATCCCGGCACGGCGCTGAACAAGATCTTGAAGGACTTCGTGGTGCGCTCGAAGTCGATGGCGGGCTTCAACGCCGCCTTCGTGCCCGGCTGGGACTGCCACGGCCTGCCCATTGAAATCAACGTGGACCGCGAATTGGGCAGCCGCAAGGGCAAGCTCTCCGCGCTCGAAATCCGTCAGGCCTGCCGCGCCTACGCCGCCCGCTTTGTTGACCTCCATCGCCAGACCTTCCTGCGCCTGGGCTGCCTGGGCGACTGGCAGAACCCTTACCTAACCATGAGCAACGACTACGAATTCACCATCGCCGACGCCTTCCTCCGCTTCCTCGAAAAGGGCTACGCCTACCAAGGCCTGAAGCCGGTTCTCTGGTGCTGGCATGACCAGACGGCGCTGGCCGAAGCCGAGATTGAGTACGAGATGCGCACCAGCCCCTCTATCTGGGTGCGCTACCCGGTCATCGAGAATCCTCCCGGGAAGGGAAACTTCTACGCCCTGATTTGGACCACAACGCCCTGGACACTGCCTGCCAGCCTGGCTCTTGCCTTCCACCCGGACATTCTCTACGCGGTCGGGGTGGATGAAAAAGGAGACGAATACCTCGTTGCCGAAGATCTTCTCAACCGAGTTCAGAAGGAAACCGGGCTGAATTTAACCACCGGCACAACCCCGGCCGCGCCGGGCAAGTCCCTCGCGAACATGAAATTCAAGCACCCCTTTCTGGACAAGACTCTGCCGGCAGTGATGGCCGAGTATGTGAATTTGGAGCAAGGTAGCGGCATCGTCCACACCGCCCCGGGCCACGGCGCCGAAGACTTCGAGACCGGACAGAAATATGGGCTGGAAACCTACTGTCCGGTGGATGCAGCGGGGCGATTGACCGACGGGCCGCAAACCTACCGGGGCCGGCAGGTCTTCGACGCCAACCCGCGCATTGTCGAGCTATTGCGGGAGCGCGGTCATCTGCTGGCGCTCGGGCAGATCGAACACTCCTATCCTCACTGCTGGCGCTGCCATAACCCCCTCATCTTCCGCGCTACGGAGCAGTGGTTCATTTCTCTCGACCACCACCGCCTCCGGCAGCGCGCCCTCGATGCTGTCCGCCAGGTGGCCTGGATTCCACCCTGGGGCGAGGAGCGCATCAGCGTCATGATCGAAACCCGGCCCGACTGGTGCATCTCCCGCCAGCGCGTTTGGGGTGTGCCCATCCCGGTCTTCTACTGCGAAGCCTGCGGGGAGAAGTTCACCCACGTCCCCACACTGCGCACCGTGGTGCAGTGGTTCAAGCGCGAGGGCGCCGACGCCTGGTACCGCCACGATGCGCAGGATCTGCTGCCGCAGGGCACTCGCTGCGACAACTGCGGCCAAACCGGCTTTCGCAAAGAAACTGACATCCTGGACGTCTGGTTCGACTCCGGCTCGAGTCATCTGGCGGTTCTGGGTCGCGCCCCGGAGCTGCCCTGGCCCGCCGACTTGTACCTGGAAGGCAGCGACCAGTACCGGGGCTGGTTCCACAGCTCCTTGCTCGTCGCTCTGGGGGTGAAGGGCGCCTCGCCCTACCGCAGCGTGCTCACCCACGGCTGGGTTCTCGACCCCGAGGGACGCCCGATGTCGAAGTCGTTGGGCAACTTCATTCCCGCGCGCGAGATTTGCGAAAAATACGGCGCGGAGATTTTTCGCCTGGCCACCGCCTCGGTGGACTACCAGGCCGACATCCGCTTCGGCCCCGGACTGTTGGAGCAAACGGCTGAGGCCTATCGCAAGATTCGCAATACCTTTCGCTTCTGCCTGTCGAACCTCTACGACTTTGACCCGGCCGGCGACGCCCTGGAGCCGACCCAACTCACCGAGCTCGATCGCTGGCTGCTGCGCCGCACCGCGGAACTGGTGGAGCGCGGCCGCGCCTGGTACGATGGTTACGAGTTTCACAAGCTCTACCACGCCCTCTACAACTTCTGCACCGTGGAGCTCAGCGCCCGCTACTTTGATATCATCAAGGATCGCCTCTACACCTTCGCGCCCGCCTCCCGCGAGCGCCGCTCCACGCAGACCGCACTCTATCGCATCGCTCACGCCCTGACCCGCCTGGTGGCTCCCATCCTCTGCTTCACCAGCGAAGAGGTCTGGGAGCGTCTGCCCCGCGCCCCGGAACAGGCCCCCAGTGTCCACCTGGCAGGGTTTCCCCGCCGAGAGGAGGTGGACGCCGAGCTTCCCCCGGAAAAGGCCGCCAGCTGGGAGACGTTGTTCGCGGTGCGGAGCGAAGTCCTGAACGCCTTGGAGCGCGCCCGCCAGGCGAAGAAGATTCGCAGCTCGCTGGATGCCCAGGTCTATCTACGAGTGAATGGAAGCCTCACCTCGTTGCTCGAAGAGTACAAGGATCAGTTGCGGGCCCTCTTCATCGTCTCCGCGGTGCGCCTAGGGCGCGATGCCCAGCCAGAAACCTACAAGTCCGACCGACCCGGCCTGGAGATCGCGGTGCAGCCGGCCGAAGGAAAGAAGTGCGAGCGCTGCTGGAACTATTCTCCGCGCGTGGGCACCTTCGACCATTATCCAACCGTCTGCGAGCGCTGCGTCCCGGTGCTGGAGGCGCTCGCCGCCGGCAAAGGTGTTCAGTGATGTCTTCCCCGACTCTTCCGACCCGCACTTCTTATCTCCTGCTCGCCGGCGCCATCCTTCTCCTGGATCAAGCGAGCAAATGGCTGGTGGGCCACTCGCTGGCCCTGGGACAAACTCGCCGCGTGATCCCCGGCTTGTTCAACCTCACCCATTTGCAAAACCGCGGCGCCGCTTTCGGCCTACTGGCGGATTTCGCTTCCCCTTTGGTGCTTGTTTTTTTGATTGCGTTCTCTGCTGCGGTCCTGGTGCTGCTGGGGAACTGGCTGTGGCGTGGGCCCGGGTCGCGGTGGGCGGGCTGGGGATTGGCGTTGATCTTGGGCGGTGCGTTAGGTAATCTGTTTGACCGGCTGCGCACCGGCCGGGTGGTGGACTTTCTCGACTTCCATCTCGGAGCCTATCACTGGCCTGCCTTCAACCTGGCTGACACCACCATCGTCGTGGGCGCCGCCGTGCTCCTGGCCGAACTCCTGCGCAGCCGGCATCGCGTTCCGGGTGAGGATTAGATGCTTCCCAAACTTTTCACGCTGGGCGATCTCTTCACGCTGCACACCTATGGGTTGCTGGTGGCTTTGGGCCTGCTGGTGGGTATCTACACCGCAGGACGGTTTGCGCCGCGCATCGGAGTGGCGCGGGAAACAGTGTGGAACCTGGGCGTCTATATGGCGCTGGCGGCTTTACTGGGCGCCAAGCTGATGATGATGGCTATCGAGTGGCGCTACTTCTACGCCTACCCGCGGGAAATTTTCTCCTCGGCGACGCTCCACGCCGGGGGGACCTTCTACGGTGGCCTGTTGTTTGCCGTGGCCCTCGCCGTCGGCTACGCGTGGCGCTACAAGTTGGATTTTGCTTCGCTGGGGGACGTCTACGCCCCCGGCATCGCCATCGGTCACGTGCTGGGCCGGTTGGGCTGTTTCAGTGCCGGCTGTTGTTGGGGAAAACCCACCGATCTGCCCTGGGCGGTTACCTTCACCAATCCCTACAGCGCCCAAATTGTGGGGGTCCCTCTGGGGGTGCGGCTCCATCCCACCCAACTCTACGAAGCCTTCGCCGAAGCCGCCATCTTCACCGTGCTGGTTCTCCTCTGGCGCCGGCGGCGTTTTCCCGGGCAGATTCTTGCCAGCTACTTGATGTTGTATGCGGTGGCGCGCTTCATCATCGAGTTCTTCCGCGGCGACCCCCGTGGCGGCTTCCTCTTCGGCGGTACACTCTCCATCCAGCAGGGGCTCAGCGTGGTAGTGTTGGTTGCCGCGGGGCTATTCTGGCTGGAGAAACGCCACCACCGCATCCCGCCCCCCCATGCCGGCTAGGTCAACTTCTTTCATTGCGCCCCGCGACGCCTCCCCGCAGCGCCTCGACCACTTCTTGGCCTCGCAGTTGCCGGAGCTCAGCCGCACCCGCATCCAGCAACTCATCCGCGAGGGCCACGCCACCGTGGAAGGCGTGGTGGTGCGCCGCCCGGGCCGGGCTCTGCGGGGTGGGGAGCACCTGGCGCTGGAGATCGTTGACCGGCCCCGGCTGGCCGCCGAGCCCGAAGCGATTCCGCTGCGCGTGCTCTACGAGGACGACGATCTGCTGGCGATTGACAAACCGGCTGGGATGGTGGTGCACGCCGGCGCGGGTCAGCGCCGGGGCACGCTGGTGAACGCTCTGCTGCATCGCCTCGGGCCGCTCTCCACCCTGGGCGGCCCGGTGCGTCCCGGGATCGTTCACCGCCTGGACAAATCCACCTCGGGCGTCTTGCTGGTGGCGAAGAACGACGAAGCCCACCGCCACCTGGCCGAGCAATTTCGGCGCCGCCAGGTGGAGAAGCACTACCTGGCGCTGGTGCACGGCCGCTTGCCCCGGACTCGCGACACCATTAACCTCCCGGTCGCCCGCGACCGCGTGCGCCGCACGCGCATGACCACTCGCCGACACCAAGGGCGCCCCGCGACCACCGAGTATTGTGTTCTGCAAACAGCGGCCGGTTTCACGCTGCTCGAGGCCATCCTCCACACCGGCCGTACCCATCAAGTGCGCGTGCACCTCTCCGCCCTGGGGCATCCGGTGGTGGGGGACACCCTGTACGGAGCGCCCCGTCTGTTGCGCTGGGGCCGCTCTTCCCAACTCACCCTGAATCGCAATTTCTTGCATGCGCAGCGAGTGCGCTTCCGGCATCCACGCACGAACGAGCCCCTGGAAATCCGGGCCGTCCTGCCGCCGGAATTGGAGGAGCTATTGCACAAGCTGGGGCTGGAGGCCCCGGCAACGAATTGACCCGCGGCAAAGCGGTTTCTATAATGGGGTGGGGAGAGGAAAGCATGAGCCGGGCACCCATTGTTCTACTTGCCGTTTTGCTTGTCTCCGTGACGCCCAGCCTGCGGGCGCAATCCTCGGCATCGCAAGAGCCAGAGACAGAGCCAGAGACAGAGAAAGCCCCACCCATCCGGGTGGAGGTCGAGCTGGTCAACGTGGTCTTCAGCGTCACTGACCGGCGCAATCGCTTTGTCACCGGCCTGGGCCCGGACGACTTTCTGGTTTACGAAGACGGCGTGCAGCAAGAGATCAAGTTCTTCACCGGCGAAACCAACCTCCCCCTGCGCATCGGTCTGCTGATTGATACCAGCAACAGCGTGCGTCCCCGCTTCCAGTTCGAGCAGGAGGCCGGCATCGACTTTCTCCACACCATCTTGCAGCCCAAGAAAGACCTGGCGTTCACCATCAGTTTTGACGCTACCCCGGTGCTGGTGCAGGATTTGACCGACGACCCTCTGGACCTGGCCGACTCCATCCGCAACCTGCGTGCCGGAGGCGGCACCGCTCTCTACGATGCCATCTATTTGGCGTGCAAGATGAAGTTGTCGGAAGGTACCGGTAACGACTACCGCAAGATGCTCATCGTCTTGAGCGACGGCAATGACACCACCAGCCTGGTGAGCCGCGAGGAGGCGCTGGAGATGGCCCGCCGGTTTGAAGTCACCGTGTTTACGGTGAGCACCAACGCCCCGCCGATACAATACAGCGGTGAATCCCGGAACTTGCAGAACCCCTGCGAAGTGATGGGGGGAGAGGGCGACAAAGTGCTGAAACGCTTTGCCCAATCCACGGGCGGCACCGCCTATTGTCCCTTCAGCACCATTGATGTGGGGCGCTCGTTCGAGCGGATCGCCAATCAGCTTCGCAGCCAGTACACCCTGGCCTATACACCCACGAGCCCCATCCGCGACGGCCGCTACCGCCGCATCACCATCAAGACGCGGCGCAAAGGTTTGCGCGTGCGTCACCGACCCGGCTACTACGCTCGTCCTCTCACCGCCGAGGCCGCTGGCGCGAGCTCTTCTCCCGGTGAGTGAGTCCTGGCTTCTCTTTCCCGATCGACTTCCGCCCAGGCAAACCAGCAGAAAGAAACCGCCGGCGGACTCTCCGCCGGCTACGAGCTGGGTGCGTAGTAGCCGCGGCGGGCTCGCACCCGCAGCCCTTTTCGTTTCACTTTGATTTTGATCTTGCGGAACCGCCCATCGTGAGCCCGATTGGTGGGCGTATAACCGAGGCTGTACTGGCTCCGCAACTCAGCGGCAATTTCATTGAAGGCGTCCTGCAACTTCTTGGAATCGGACGGGAAGATAGCCCGCCCACCCGTCTCTTTGGCCAGCTTTTCCAGGACGCTGCTCCCCGTGTAGGACCGGCCGCCTCTCTGCCAGTAGTAGCCGGGGTCGGCAATCCCGATGGCGTAGATCATGGTGTCGCTGCGCTGCACCGCTTCGATTGCCTGTTTCTCCTTCAGCGTGCTGCCGGCATCCACACCGTCGCTGACCAGGATGATGGCTTTGCGGCCCACCTCGGGTGCCAGCTTTTCTTTTGCCGCCAGGTAGATGGCATCGTAGAGGCGCGTGCCCGCCGGGCGCCGGCCCGGAAAGGGTCCCAGATCCACGGGCGTGTTGATGCGTGCCTGGTTGAGCGCTCGCTGCACCCGCTCCGCCTCGGCGGTGAAGTCTTGGAGTAGATCGACGTTGACGTCAAAGGTGATCAGCAGCACCAGATCGACCGGCCGCAGAATCTGCGAGAGGAACAGGGCCGCCGTCCGCTTCTCGATGGGGAGAACCTGCTTCTGGCTGATGCTGGTGTCAACCAGCAGGGCGAGGGTAAGCGGGCGGTCGGTCTCCCGCGCGAAGTACCGCAGTTTTTGCTTCTTTCCCTTCTCCCGGATTTCAAAGTCCTTCGCCTCTAGATCGGTCACCAGCCGCCCTTTCTTGTCTTTCACCGTACAGTAGATATTCACCACCTCCACCTCCACCCGCAGGGTGCCACCCGGGGGTGGAGCCGGCGGCGGTTGTTGACCGGACCCCAGAACGGCGAAGCCGGCCGGGACCGCTAGGAGGAGCAGCAAACTCACGTAGGTGAATGGGCGCCGCCCTTCGTTGAATGGTCTCATCCGCGCCAGTATAATCACGCTGCTCAACGGAGGGAAAATCTTTTCCCTCTCCATTTGGATGCCGGGGCCAACGCGAAGGTCAACTATTGGCAGCCACCACCGAAGCCATGGCATCCAAGCAAGGCGAGGCGCCGGCGTGAATAGCACTCCTTTCCGCTGCCGTTGGGTCGGCGCTTTCAGGGTTCTTTTTCCCCTCCTACTCCTCGGTGCCGGCGCGGTTGCCCAGAACGACTCGGGCAGAGACGTCCGTTTTCGTCTGCGCACCTCGGTGGAACTGGTGCTGGTGCCGGTGACGGTCAAGGATGCAGAGGGGAATCTGGTGACCGACTTGAAGCGTGAGGACTTCCAGCTGTTCGAAAATGGCGAGGAGTACCCGATTCGTTATTTCTCCATCGACCCCTTTCCTCTCTCGGCCGTCATCCTTGTGGATGGGGGGGTGAACCGGTCAGCGCGCGAGGCGGTGCAGGAGACCCTGCCGGTGACTCTTAGCGCCTTCGCTCCCGACGACGAGTTCGCCCTCTACATCTTCGACACTTATCCCCGCCGGCTGCTGGATTTCACGCGCGATCCCGAACAGCTCCGCCGCGCCATCGGCGCGCTCGCCGGCGAAGCCCCCGCGACATCGGAGAGCGTCGCCGCGGGACCCATGAGCGCCGGGCCGCGCATTAACACCTTGCCGGTCGGTCCGGGGGCACCCTCTCCGTTGCCGCAGGCGCGCAAACCCGTGAAGAGCATCCACGATGCCCTGTTTGCCGCCGGGATGGCGCTGCGCAACCGCGAACGAGGCCGCCGCCGCGTCATCTTCATCATTTCCGACGGCCTCAACTCCCGCTTGAACGTGCATAGCTTCGAGGAAACGCGCGACTTGTTGCTGGCCGAGGACGTTTCCGTCTATGCCATCGGCGTGGGCAGCGCCCGCTTCGCTCCCCGCACCACGGTGCTCTCCGACTACGCCCGCGCCACCGGGGGCGATCTCTATCATCCGATGAAAAAGGATTCACTCGCGCACGCCTACACTCGCATTGCCGAGCAAGCCCGCTACCAGTACACGCTGGTCTACGCGGCGCGGCCCGCACCCGGCAGCCGTGAATACCGGCGCATCGAAGTGCGGGTACGGCGCCCCGGGGTGACCTTGCGCGCCCGGGCGGGCTACTTCGCCGGCGTGCCCGCTCACTAGCAAATTGTTTTCTCACCCACTCCTTTCTGCATCGCCACAACTAAAAATGGTTTTTTTGCGACCACTTTTTGCTTGACATTGCCGGCGCCCGACTTTATACATCACACTAACGTTTGCAGTGGCTCACAACCGGAAAGCCTTTCAGCTTCGACTGCAAGCGATTCCTGAGGACGAAAGGGGAAAGTGGAGATGGCCAAGCGCGCGAAGAAGAAGGCGAAGAAGAAGGCGAAGAAGAAAAAGAAGAGGTAGCTGCAGCATTCGCGCTAACTGAACAATCCCCGTGGGGGAGTCCTTCGCGACTCCCCCTTAGTTTTCTGCCCCGGTTCCCTCCGCTCCCTTCTCCGGCGCTTCTTCCCCCGCCCCGGCCGGCCGTCCGGTGGTCGTAAGGGACTGCTCGTACTCGGGACAGATACGCTGGTAGTCACAGAAGCGACAGTGGTAGTTGGGCCGCGGGGGAAACTCCCCGGCCCGAATGCGGGCCGCGGTCTCACGGATGCGCTCCAGCTTTTCCCCCCGCTGCTGCTGGCTGGCCGCGATGCTGATCGGATCGTTGGTGGCCAAATTGTAAAGAGTGAGTCGCACGGGCGTGTAGCCCAGTGTCGCCTCGGTGGCGGCAGCGTAGAGAGCCAGTTGTAGGCTGCGTTCCACGTCGCGGCGCCCATGCGGCCGGCCGGTCTTGTATTCGACAATCTCCACCTGGCGGCCCGCCACCCGGTTGATCTGGTCAATGCGACCCGTCAGTTCTATGTCTTCCCAGCGCCAAGAAAACCGCTTTTCCCGTTCCAGTACGGTCGGGCGTAGGGTCCGGTGGCGTTCGTAAAACGCCTCCAGTTGAGCCAGCCCGGCCTGGCGGTATTCCTCCTGCTGGTAGGAATCGGAAGAGGACCAAGAGACCTGGCGCCACTGCTGCTCGTAGATGTGCGCCAGTTCGGCGAAAGGCAGCTCGGGCTGGCGCTGGCGCGCCTGGAAGAACTGGGCGACGACACGGTGCATGATCTGGCCGAAGACCAGTGCCGGGCTGAACGCGCCGCGGATTTGCCACCGGTAGGCGAACTGGAATTTGAGCGGACAAATGGCGTAGGTCTCGAGCGCCGAATGACTGAGAGACAACGGCTCAGAGAGGGGCGGCAGAGGAGCCAGGGCCGCCCAAGAGACAATGCGGGAATAGCAGCAACTGGCCTCCCGGCGCTCAAATAGCTCCCCCTGGTGGGCCGCAGGCGGGACCGCCCAATCACCGGCCTTCTCCGATTCGGGCGCCGGCGGCAAGCTGAGCTGCTCAACGGCGGGCAGCACACGGGGGTCGCGGAGGATGTCCTCCAGGAAAATCGAAGGGGAACGGCGGCCATCGCTCACGGTCAGCAGGCTGAGTTGCGACCGCGCCCGGGTCAGAGCCACGTAGCAGAGCCGCCGCTCTTCCTGGACATGGAAGTCGCCCGGCGGCAGGGCCTCCTTCATCAAAGCCTCGGGGAAGACAAACAGCGGGCGCCGCCGCCGCACCGGGAAATCGTTACGATTCAAGCGCAACACAAAGACGCTATCGAACTCCAACCCCTTGGCGGCGTGCACGGTCATCAACTGCACGGCGTCGGCGGGGCCGCGCTCTTCCCCCAGGGCGATGGTCCCGCCGGCTTCTTCGAAGTAGTCCAGATACTCCACCAACTCCCGCAACTGTTTCGTTTCGCTCTTTTCTTGCTCCCACCGACGGAGGAAGTCGGCGAACTCTTCCAGGTAGATTCGATCCGGGTCGGAAGGCAGCAGGCGCAGGCCGAGGCGTTCGAGCAGGTCGTCGAAGAACGCCGTCACCGCCATCTGGGTGGCACGCTCTTGCCCGGCGCGAATTAACTCCAAAAGTTTCTCCAGGCGGGTGTTCTCGGTGCGCACCGCCGGGTGCAAGCTTTCGGCGGCGCGATAGAGTGAGACGTTCTCGCGCTGGGCACGCGCCGCCAGCCCAAAGAGATGCTCGGGGGGGAACTGCCAGGCGAGGATGGCCAACAGGCGCGCGAAGCCCACGTTGTCGTCGGGACGGTCAATCACGCGGAGATAGGCTAGAAGGTCGCGAATCAGGGTGTGGTCCAGGATGGATAGTTTGCGAATCACGAAGGGGATGCCGGCGCGGGCCAGGGCTTGCACCGCCTCCCGACGGTGGCGATGGGTGCGATAGAGCACGGCGCAGTCGCCGCCGCGCTGGCGATTAGGGTTCGACCTTGCACACAGACGCTGGATCCCCTCGCAGACGTAGGTGGCTTCCTGGGCCGGGCTGGCGACCTCGACGACTTTCACCCGCTCGCCCGGGGGGTTCAGAGCCACGAGTTTCTTGTCCGGTTGGAACCGGGCAGCCTGATTTTGGCTGATGAGCTGGGTGGCCACCTGCAGGATGCGCCGGGTGGACCGGTAGTTTTGCGTCAGGAAAATCAACCGGTGCTCGGGAAAGAGCTGGACGAATTTGCGGAAGCTGGCATAGGAGGCACCGCGAAAGCGATAGATGGCCTGATCATCGTCGCCCACCACCATCAGATTGCGGTGGCGGCCGGCGAGCAGAGCCAGCAACTCGATCTGGGCCACGTTGGCATCCTGAAATTCGTCCACCAGGATGTAGCGGAAGCGCTCCTGGTAGTGGGCCAGCAGCGGGGGATTGCCCCGCAAGAGCTCAACGGCGCGGAAGAGCATGCCGCCGAAGGTGATCCGGTTGTGCTCGCGCAGCAAGCGCTCCGCCGTGGCGTAGACTCGGGCGAGCTCCCGCTGGCGGGCCACTTCCTCTCGGCGCCGCTCGCGCTCCTCCTCAGCCAGCAGCGCCTGCTCGCGCTCGAGCGCGGCGGCCAGCCCCCCCACGTAGGCCTCATAGTCGGCGGGGCTGACCAGCTCATCCTGGCAGCGAGCGAAGAACTTGTGGAAATCGCTCAAGAAGCGGCCCGGCTCGGAGAGATGCTTGAAGATATGGAGCCCGAGTTGGTGAAGGCGGCGGCGGAGGAAGATCCAGTAGTCGATGTCGTCGAGCACGGCCAGGTCCTGGTTGTGCTCGCGGAGCAGCCAGTGGCAGAAGGCATGGAAGGTGGAGACCCGCACCGCTTCCCCGCGCTTGTCGGCTTGCCGCCGGATGCGCTGTCGCATTTCGGCGGCCGCTTTGTCGGTGTAGGTCACCGCCAAGATGTTTTCGCCGTGGAGGTCGGGGAGAATTTCCAGGAGGTAGCGGATGCGCTCGGCGATGACACGGGTCTTGCCGGTGCCGGCCCCCGCCACCACCAGGAGCGGCCCGTGGAGGTGCTCGACCGCCGCGCGCTGCGCGGCATTCAGGTGGGCGGTTTGCGGGTGCCCTGCGCTGCCCGAGCCCATGTCTCCCTTATACACGAGTGTAGTAATCTTATCCGAGTCGTTTCCAGAAGCCAATTCCCGCCGGTGCGCTGCCCCAAGCGACTGAATTGAGGTTCAGCGCTGGCCACCCATCGAAAAAAGGAAAAGCGGCGGAGGCAGGCCGCGCCCACCCGCGGGTTCCTTGACCAGGCGGTAGGCGAAACCTATAATCGCGGGGGACCAAAGGAGTAAGCCATGAAACGGGCCGTGATAGTGAGTGCCGTGCGCACCGCGATTGGCAAATTTCAAGGGGCGCTGACGCCGTTTTCAGCGACCGAACTGGGAGCCAAGGTAGTCTCCGAAGCGGTGCGGCGCGCGAGCGTGGAGCCCGAGCGGGTGGACGAAATCATCATGGGCAACGTGGTCTCGGCGGGCCTGGGGCAGAACCCGGCGCGGCAGGCGGGCTTGCGCGGCGGACTCCGACCGCAAGTAGCGGCGATGACAATTAATAAGGTGTGCGGGTCGGGGCTGAAGGCGGTGGCGCTGGCGGCGCAGGCAATTGCCACCGACAACGCCGAAGTGCTGGTGGCCGGCGGGATGGAATCGATGAGCAACTGCCCCTATCTGCTGCCGAAGGCGCGGGAGGGCTATCGCCTGGGCCACGGCCAACTGCTCGACTCCATGATCACCGACGGCCTCTGGGAGGCCTACGAAGACTTTCACATGGGCAACACCGCGGAATTGGTTGCGGAGAAATACAAGATCAGCCGCGAGGAACAGGACCGCTTCGCCCTGGAAAGCCACCAGAAGGCGGTGAAGGCGACCAAGGAGTGCCGGTTCAAATCCCAGATTCTCCCCATCGAGATTCCACAAAAGAAGGGCCAGCCCATCGTCTTCCAGAAGGACGAAAGTCCTCGCGAAGACACCTCGCTCGATGAGCTGGCCAAGCTCAAGCCGGTGTTCAAGACGGACGGAACGGTGACGGCGGGCAACGCCCCCGGCACCAATGACGGCGCCGCGGCGCTGGTGGTGACGTCCGAAGAGTGGGCCTCGGAGAACGGCAAGACGCCAATGGCGCGCATCGTGGGCCAGGCGGTGAGCGGCGTGGAGCCGAAGTGGGTGATGATGGCCCCGGTGGACGCGGTGAACCGGCTGCTGAAGAAGATCGGCTGGAAGCGGGAGAGGGTTGACCTGATCGAACTGAACGAAGCCTTTGCGGTGCAGGCGCTGGCGGTGATGCGCGAGCTGAGGCTTGACCCCGCCAGGGTGAACGTCAACGGGGGCGCGGTGGCTCTGGGGCATCCCATCGGGGCCAGTGGGGCGCGCATTCTGGTGACGCTGCTGCACGAGATGGCGGTGCGCCAAGCCAAGCGGGGCATCGCCGCGCTCTGCTTGGGCGGAGGGAACGCGGTGGCGCTGGCGGTGGAGCGCTAAGCTCGGCCCGGGCGGCGGGAGCAGGCAGGTTGCGTTGACCGCGTGGATGTTGTTGGGGTTGGCGATTCTGGGGGTGGTGATTTCTCTCTACTTCACGCTGGCTTATTACGAGCGGGTGGACTCGCGGGAAATTCCCTCGGCTTTGTGCCGGGGCGAGGAACGCACCTGTGTCACCATCCTCGACACCCCCTATGCGCGCTTCTTCGGGGTGCCGAATGCCGTGCTGGGCATCGGCTTCTATCTCTTCACCGGGGTGGTGGCCGCGCTGACGCTGGCCGAGGCGCTGCCGCGCTGGTTGTGGCAAGTGAACCTGGTGGGGGCGGCTGGCACCGTGTTGCTGGCGCCTTATCTGGTGTGGGCGCTGGCGGCGCGGCTGAAGACCTGGTGCCGACTGTGACTGCTCAGCCACGTCGTGAACGTGGCCATCTTGCTTTTGTTGTGGCAAGGGGTGTAGAAGCAGACGATGGAAGAAACGGTGCGCATTTGGGTGGGTCTCAACCTTCTCCAGGCACAGATGATGAAGCAAGCCCTGCTGGACAGCGGCATTGACTGCTTTGCCGACCGCGACTTGGGGGTGATTCCCGCCGGCGAATTCGCCGAGATCGGCCTCTGGGTGGGCAAGCAGCAGGAAGCCCGGGCGCGGGCGCTGCTCGCTGAGATGGAAGAAAAAATGAGCGCGCAGCTGGAGAGGAACTTTCCCGAGGACAACCCCGAGGGTTAGCACTCGAACACTGAAGGAAGGAGAGACATTGATGGGGGATGATCGCAAACGCCAGATTGACCTGGCGATTACGCAAATCGAGAAACAGTTCGGCAAAGGTTCGATCATGCGCCTGGGGACGAAGGGCGTCCTGGTGCCCGTGCAGGTGATTCCCACCGGCTCGCTGGCACTGGACGCCGCACTGGGCGTGGGGGGAATGCCCCGCGGGCGGGTGGTGGAAATCTTCGGGCCGGAAGCTGGGGGCAAGTCCACGTTGGCATTGCACGTGGTCGCCCAAGCGCAGAAGCGGGGCGGCCTAGCGGCTTTCATCGACGCGGAACATGCCCTGGACGCCAACTACGCCCGACGCCTAGGGGTGGACGTGGAAAATCTCCTGGTCTCGCAGCCCGACTACGGCGAGCAGGCCCTCGAAGTCGCCGAAACCTTGATTCGCTCCGGGGCGGTGGACGTGGTGGTGGTGGATTCGGTGGCGGCGTTGGTGCCCAAAACCGAGCTCGAAGGCGAGATGGGCGAGCCGCAGATGGGGCTGCAAGCCCGGCTGATGTCGCAGGCCTTGCGGAAACTGAAGGCGATTGTCGGCAAGTCCAAAACCTGCCTGATCTTCATCAACCAGCTCCGGGAAAAGATCGGAGTGATGTTTGGCAATCCCGAAACCACGCCCGGGGGCCGGGCACTGAAGTTCTATTCCGACGTGCGCATCGATATCCGCCGCATCGCCGCCATCAAAGAAGCCGACCGCATCATCGGAAACCACGTCCGGGCCAAGGTGGTGAAAAACAAGCTGGCCGCGCCGTTTCGGGATGCCGAATTCGATCTGATCTATGGCGAAGGCATTTCCCGGGAGACCGACCTGCTGGACCTCGGGGTGGCACAGGGGGTCGTCGAAAAGAGCGGGGCCTGGTATTCGCTGGGGGGAGAGCGGATCGGGCAGGGGCGCGAGAGCACCCGGCGCTTTCTGCGCGACAACCCCGACGTGTGCGACAAACTCGAACAAACTCTCCGGGAGAAGCTGGGGCTGGGCGGTGCTCCTCAAGGGGAGGCGGCCGCCGAGGTGGAGCCGGAGCGGTCTCCGCGAAACCGCTCGCGCTGAGCCCACACCACTGTTCCCCCCTACACCCGCGCGCAGAAAAATATTGCCTGAAGGCACCATCCAGACCTAGAATGGCCCCCGGCCCGCAGCGCCACTACTCGAGACATCCGGGTTCGGAGCAAACTCATGCAAAGCTCACGGGCGTGGCGCTGGTCTCTTCCACTGATTTTTCTCCTCAGTGTCCCCCCTCCCTCGACTCTCTTTGCGCAGGCAATAAACAGCGCCGCTGAGAAGCCGGTCTTGCTGGCGGCGAAAAGGAAAAAATCATCGCGGCGGCGGCCGGGGTACACTGTCTCGAGCTACGGCAATCCCACCGCGAAGGACCGCGCCGAGGGCGAGGTCCCGGCGGTGCGCCAAGTGGCGGCGCGCGCCCTGGGCCGCTTCAATGGCAGCGTGGTGGTGGTGGAGGCCGATAGCGGGCGGGTGTTGACCATCGTCAATCAAGCGCTGGCGCTCTCGGCCGGGTTTAAGCCCTGTTCGACCATCAAACTGGCGGTGGCGCTAGCGGCGCTGGAAGAGAGGCTGATCACCAGCGACACCTTACTGCGGGTCTCCCGCCACCAGTCGATCAACCTCACGGAAGCCCTGGCCTACTCGAACAATCCTTTCTTTGAGATTCTGGGGCGGCGGCTGGGCTTCGAGAAAGTGGCTTCCTACGCACGCCTGCTCGGCTTTGGCGAGCTAGGGGGCTATCTGATCGAGGACGAATACCCCGGGAGCTTTCCCACCTGGCAGCCGGCCAACGGTGGGGTGGCGCGGATGTCGAGTTTTGGCGAGGGAATCAAGGTCACCCCGTTGCAGTTGGCGGCGCTGATGGCGGCCTTTGCCAATGGAGGCACGCTCTACTATCTCCAGTACCCCCGCACGGAAGAGGAGCAGATTCGCTTCAAGCCCCGCGTGAAGCGCCACCTGCCCATCGAGCGCTGGCTACCGGAGCTGCGTGCCGGGATGGAGGCGGCGGTGCTCTACGGCACCGCCCGGGTGAGCGCCGAAGCGGAGGAACACATCCTGGGGAAGACCGGCACCTGCCGCGACGAGCGCGCCCGGCTGGGCTGGTTCGCTTCCTACGGCGAGCTGCCCCCGGGCAGGCGTCTGGTGGTCGTGGTGCTGCTGCGCGGTGGGCGGGCCTTGAACGGCTCGAAAGCTGCCGAGATCGCCGGCCAGGTCTACCGCGGCTTGAGCGAGTCCTACGTGCTGGCGAGCCATCCCGAGGAGCCCGCTGCGCCCGCAGCCTCCAGCGGCCACTAGCTGCTCATCACCCCCGGCTCGATTGAATCACCTTGCCAACCCGGGCGCCCGGGGTGTACGTCTTAAGACGATGAGCCAGAGGCCGAAGGAGAAGCCGCGGATGAGTAAGGCTCGCAGATCACTTCTTGTTCTGGGAGCACTGGTCGTATTGCTGGCGGGCGCGGCCGCAGTCTTTGTGGCCACATTCGACCCCAACCCCTACCGGGGCTTCATCCTCTCGCAGTTGAGCCGCTCGGTGAACCGCCCGGTGGAAGCCGCCGAGCTGGAATTGCAGCTCTTCCCGCTGCGGCTGCGGCTGAGACAACTGCGCATCCCCGAAGACCCCCGCTTCGGCGGCGAGGAGTTCATCCGCGCCCAAGCGGTGCAGTTCGACTTCAGCCTGGGGTCGCTGCTGCGCGGCCAGCCGGAACTGCAGGCGCTCGAACTCGACCGGCCGACCGTCTATCTCCGCCAGAATGCCGCCGGGCAGTGGAACCTGGCCACGCTGGCTGCCGCCCCCGGAGAGGAAAAAGAAAACGCGGCACCGGCGGGGCCACCCGCCAAGCCCCGGTTGCGGAACTGGCTGTTGCGGGACGGAACGATAGTGGTCGAGCGCGCCGGCCAGCCACCCCTTCGTCTCACCGGCGTGGAATTGGTGGTCAGAAACCTGAGCACGACCGCAGCGTTCCCCTTCCGCCTGGCGGTGAGTTTTTCACCCCAGAGCCGGGTCAGCGGCCAGGGGCGGCTGGGCCCGCTGAATTCGACTGCGCCCGCGAGGACGCCGCTCACCGCAGAGTTAAGGCTCGAAAACTTCCCCCCTGCGGCGCTCGCATCGCTGCTGGAGGTACCGGCAACCCTGGCGCGACTCGGCCCGCTCAGCGGAACCCTGCAGGTTGATTCGAAAGCAGAGGGAATCTCACTGGCGGGCAGGGTGGATCTCCTGGGCCGCCAGCGCGGAGACAACGTTTCCCTGCAGTTGGCCGCCAGCTTGGCGGGGGACTTCCGCCGCCTAGTGGTGCGGGATGCCGTGGTTGAATACGGCGGGGCGCGGCTGCGGGGAAGCGGCCGCGCGAGCCTGGCCCCGCCGGCAGCCAAGCGGTTCGACTTCGCGCTGAAGACCTCGAATGCTGAACTGGGGACCTTGGGGCAGCTTGCCCGCCGGATGGGTTTCACGCCGCCGGACGTGGCCCCACCGGTGACAGGCAAGCTGACCGCCGACCTCAAAGCCAGCGGCACCCCGCAGGCGTGGCGGCTCACCGGCACAGCCACGCTCCGCGACCTTGCCGTGACCGCGCCGGCGCTCCCGGAGCCGGTGCGCATCGCCAAACTCGAGCTGGCGCTCGAGCCCACCCGCATCTCCACTCAGCCCTTCACCGCGCGATTGGGGAATCAACTGCGGGCCCGGATCAATTTTCGCCTGGACAATTATCGGACTCGACCCGCCCTCCAGGCCCGGGTGGAGACCGAAGCGGCCGACCTGGGAGCACTGCTGGGGCTGCTACGAACCATGGGGGCCGATCCGCTGCCGGCGGGTGAGGCCAGCGGGCGCATCAGCACCACAATGGCCGTGAGCGGGTTGCTGGGCGAAAAACGCCCCCGGCTGACGTTCAGCGGCCAGGCGCAACTCCGGAGCGCGTCCGTCCAGCTGACGACGCTGGCCGCCCCGCTGCGCATTGCGGAGGTGAACGTGGCTTTCGGCCCCAACTATCTGGAGCTGACGAATCTGCGCCTGGCCGCGGCCGGGGCAAAGGTGGACGGCTCGCTCCGGGTGGACAACTTCGCCGCGCCTCGGGTTGGCTTCGATCTCCGCGGCGACACGTTGGACACGGATAGATTGCAGGCATTGTTTGCCCCACCCCGGCGCGCCCCCACAGCCGGGCCCGCCGGACGCCGGCAGCTGGGGGATAGCTTCTTGCCGGTCGTGCATGCGCAGGGGAAGTCAACCGAGTGGTTCGGGCGACTCCGGGGGCAGGGACGGCTGGCCTTCAACCGGGTACGACATGGCACGCTGACGCTGGCGCCGTTTTCCGCTTCGGTGGCGCTCGCCAACCGGGTGATCACTTGCGACCCCATCGAGTTCGGCCTCTACGATGGCCGAGGCCACGGCCGCTTGAGGGTAAACCTGGAGGGGGCCGACCCGGTGACCGAGTTCCAAGGCCGGCTGCGCAACGTCAAGGTGAACAAACTCCTCTCCGAAAACTCGAAGTCGAAGGACCGGCTGTACGGCCGCCTGGGCGGGAGGGTCGAAGTGCGCTTCGTGGGGAATGAACGACAGCGGATTATGCAGTCGGCCGAAGGAAAGGGACGGTTGAGCCTGGCGAAGGGACGCCTGGCGCAGGTCAGCCTGAGCCGCGAGCTGGAGTCAATGGGCCAACTGAGCGGCTTGCGCTTCCAGCGAAAGCAAACGCCGATCGAGGACCTGACGATCCGCTTCCAGATCGCCGACGGCTGGGTGCGGACCGGGAAGCTGACGCTGCGCACGCCCGAGTTGACCATGACCGCCGCGGGCGGGTTCAGTCTGGAGGACGAGCTGGCCTTTGAGGCCACGGCTACCTTCACGCCCGAGGCCAGCCAGCGGATGACCCAGCGCAGCCCCCTGGGCGCGCTGGTCAGCAACTTCTTCCGCGACGACCAGGGCCGGGTGGTGATCCCGTTGCTGATCGAGGGCACGTTCGCCCAGCCGACGTTTACTCTGGACGTGGGGCGGTTGGTCGAGATGAAGCTGCGCCGGGGGCGCACCCAACCCGGCGGGCGCCGGGGCAACATCTTCGACCGCCTGCGCCGGCGCAAGAAGCCGCCGCAGTGAGCGACGCAGCCGCGCTCGCCCTGGCAGCACTGTCTGTGTAATTCTTGCCAGCGCACGGCTCCCGGCAGGAGCGCGAGATGACCTATTTGGAAGTGGGCTACCGCTACACGGGTCCGCTGGGCCCGGCGCAGATGGAGCGGATGGGCGAGCTTCCCGGCACCTACGGCATCCGCCGCATTCGTCTGGATGAAACCAACTGTCTGGTGCAGATCGAGTACGATGCCTCGCGGCTCACGGAAACCGAGGTGGTGCACTGCTTCCGTCGTGCCGGCATTCCGTTGACGGAAAAGGTGGACGCCAATTCCCTTCGGGGTTGAACGGGTTTCGGCCGAGGTCTGCCTGGCTCGGAGCCGCCAAGCCTATCCTGGTGGAAGGTGGCGGCCCACGTTTTGATGGGGGTCCGAGCCGGCTTGGGAACGACCGACCCGGTTTGGGGGTTGGCGATGCAGTTTCCTCCTAGCCTGAACCGAACTAGGCAGAGAAACAAACCAACAGCCCGGAGCCAGGTGCGGGGGTTGCGCCCGCCACGCTGACCACCAGGCTGCTGGTTCCGCAGAGCGCGAGCCGCCACTCTTCCGCTTTCGAAGTAGTGCACGCCACCGACCAAAGCCAGGGGCGAAAACTATATGGAAGGAAAGCACCTAGAGGAGATGCCGGGGCGTTGGTGGCGGGGGCGGCTCCCAAGACGGGAAGGGACCGTGCCCGTTCGGGAATCGTTCCACTGGGTGAGTTTTGAGCCAGAGAGTGCGGGGAGCGGGTTGGGGTAGGAAACCGCTGCGGCCATGCACCGCCTAGGCTCGCAACTGGTGAGCGCGAACCCGGGCCAATAAGCTGGAATCGAACTAGTTTTGGGCAGTGGCTCGCGAAGCTCCCTCGTTGACAACCTCTCTCGCCCGCCTCTAGAATCTTCGCAGGGAGTTGTGAAGCGCGCCCGTAGCTCAGCTGGATAGAGCGTCTGGCTACGAACCAGAAGGTCGGGGGTTCGAATCCCTCCGGGCGCGCCACTTCAAGTCGGTGCCCGTCAATGGAGTCGCGGACTCCCTCCCTGAAGCTCGAGCGGGGGATGAAGCGGGGCTGCACTCGGGCCTAGGCCAGAGCGTCTTCGTGGCCAGGCCCAGGGGCATCTTCGGGCCGCGGGAAATCCCGGTGAGGGCATGGGGGGAAAGCCACTCGATCATCCTGAGGGGCCTCAAACCGGGGGCAATCATCGTCGCCGCGGACAACTTCCTCATCGATTCCGAAAGTGAGCTGAGCACAGCCACCGGAAGGACATGGCGCCAACACTAAAGAGGCGAACCCCATGAACCGGCGAACCGTTTTGGCCGCTCTGGGGGCTCTCGCAGCTATCGCGGCTGTCAGCGTCGGCGCCTGGCGCGCCCTGTACTCGCGTCCCCCGGCCTTCTGCGAGCTCTCCGGCCGCCCCATCTACAGCAACATGCACACCCTGGTGACGGTGAACGGCAGGGCCCGGCACGCCTGCTGTGCCCGCTGCGCCCTCGTCCTAGCCACCCAAACCGACCAGCAGATTGAAATCCTGGAGGTGACCGACTACGTCACCGGCCGGTCATTGCCGGTGGGCGAGGCCTACTTCGTGGATGGCAGCCAGGTGGAAGTCTGCAGCCCTCCTCGCCTGCGCGGGGATGAAAGCCGTACCCCGTATGTGCGTCTGTTCGATCGCTGTTCGCCCAGCCTGCTGGCCTTTGCTGACGAGGAGCAGGCACGCGCCTTCATTGCTGACCACGGCGGGCGCCTCAAGCGCCTGGAGGAAGTGATCGGCGAGGCCCCTGCCCCGCGGCCCCCCGGCGAAGCCCGCTGAAATGATTTAGAACTCATCGAGCAGAGTGCGAAAGACAATTTCTACGTCTTCCTAGGCACCTTCTTTGCTGTCCCCTGGGCCTTCTGGGTCTGGCAAAACGCCTTCCTCGATGCCATCCCCGACCTCTCCGACGTCGAGGTGATCGTCGTTGCGGAGTGGCGGAGCCGCAGCCCGGACCCGGTGTAGGATCAGGTCCTCTAGCCAATGGTGATTGGCCTCCGCGTCGCCCTTCGGGTCAAGGCGGTGCGCGGCTACTCCTTCTTTGGGCTCACGGTTGCGGGTTGGTATAATCGCCAGGGCAAGCAGAGACAAATCAGGCTTTCACGGCACTCGGGACTTCGTTTTCGTCCCAACGGCACCGGGGGAGGCTATGCAGAATCCCTTCATGGCGAAAGCGATCGAATTGTCCATCGAGAATGTGCGTTCAGGAAAAGGGGGGCCGTTTGGGGCGGTCATTGTGAAAGACGGCAAGATTATCGCCCAGGGAACCAACCAGGTGACTTCCACAAAAGACCCCACCGCCCACGCGGAAATCGTGGCCATCCGCCAGGCCTGCCGGGTGCTCGACCATTTTCACCTTACGGGTTGCGAAATCTATACCACCTGCGAGCCTTGTCCGATGTGTATGGGGGCGATCTATTGGGCGCGCCCCGCTACGGTCTACTTCGCCAGCACCGGCGCAGATGCGGCCCGATTCGGGTTCGACGACTACTTTATTTTCGAGCAGTTGCAGCTCCCAATGTCGCAAAGAAAGATTCCCATGCGGCAGATGATGCACGACGAAGCCCTGAAGGCTTTTCCCCTGTGGGAACAACGGACAGACAAGATTGAATACTGACCGTGAAGTTCTCACGGCAGACTTCCGGGATCGCAGCCATGCAAGCACAAGCGGTGGGGCGGCCTGTGCCGCGAAAAGAGGGGCGCGACAAGGTCACCGGACAGGCGCGCTATATCGACGATTTCAGCTTCCCGGGCATGTTGTACGGTGCGACGGTTCGAAGTCCCTACCCGCGGGGGCGCATCCGCGGGGTGGCGTTTGAGGGCGGCATCCCCTGGCAGGAATTCACGGTTGTAACCGCAAAAGATATCCCGGGGAAGAACTATGTGGCCCTGATTCTTGACGACCAGCCATATCTGGCCGATAGGGTTGTCAACCATCCCGAAGAGCCGGTCGTTCTTCTCGCTCACCCGGACAAGTATTTGCTGGAGGAGGCGCGCCGTCAGGTTCGGATTGAGATCGAGCCGCTCCCGGCGATTTTCACCATTGAGGAGTCGCTGAACAGGAAGGAGGTGATCTGGGGGCACGATAATATCCTGAAATCCATCCGAGTGGAAAAGGGGAACGTGGACGCGGTTTGGGCCGGCGCGGATTTCATTGTGGAGGGCGAATACCGCACCGGCGCCCAGGAGCAGCTCTACATCGAGAACAACGGCATGGTCGCCCTGGCCAACCCGGACGACGGGGTGACCGTCTGGGGCTCGATGCAATGCCCCTACTACGTCCACAAAGCGTTGGTGCCGCTCTTTGGCCTGCCGGAAAACAAAGTTCGCGTCATCCAAGTGGCCACGGGCGGGGGCTTTGGCGGCAAAGAAGAATATCCCTCCATGATTGCCGGGCACGCCGCCCTGCTCGCCTGGAAGTCAGCGAAGCCGGTCAAGATTGTTTATGACCGCGCAGAAGACATGGTGGCCACCACGAAGCGACACCCCTCGCGCGTCCGGCACCGAACCGCCGTGCGCCAGGACGGGAAGCTCCTGGGAATGGAAGTCGACTACGTGATTGATGGGGGCGCCTACGCCACCTTGTCCGCGGTGGTGCTTTCCCGCGGCACCATTCACGCCGCGGGACCCTATCATTGCCCGCACATCCGCATCCGGAGCCGCGCCGTGGCAACCAATGCGCCGCCGCACGGGGCGTTTCGCGGTTTTGGCGCGCCGCAGAGCACCTTCGCGCTCGAGCGCCACCTGAATCGGGTGGCGGGCGCCGTGGGCTTGAGCCCGGAAGAGTTTCGCCGCCGCAACTTCATCCAGGAGGGAGGGACCACCGCCACCGGACAAGTGATCCGCGAAAAGGTGGATATGAACCGGCTACTGGCGCGCGCGCTTGAGCTCTCCGACTATCACGCCAAAATCGCCCGCTTTGCTGAGCAGAACAAAAGGAACCGGAATAAAAAAGGAATTGGATTCAGCTCCTTCATGCACGGCGCGGGGTTTACCGGGGCCGGAGAGAAACACTTGGCCTCGGTGGTCGGCGTGGAGGCCACCGCGGAGGGGCGCGTGCGGATTTTGGCCGCCAGCACGGAAATCGGCCAGGGCACCAACACCGTTCTCTCCCAGATCGCCGCGGACGCGTTGGGGTTGGACTACGACCGGATTGAAATCATGCCGCCGGACACCGGCAATGTGCCCAACAGTGGTCCCACGGTGGCCTCGCGCACCTGCATGGTGGTGGGGAAGCTGGTGGAATCGGCGGCCATCGGGTTGAAACAGACGCTATTCGGGAGTGGGTTCCTGATCGAGGGCTATTCCGGGGACGCTTTTGAGCAGGCCTGTAAGAACTACATCCAAAAATTCGGCCCGCTGAAATCCTTCAGCCAGTATCAGCCGCCGTCCGACATTCACTGGGACGAGGAGACCTACACGGGCGATGCCTACCGCGCCTACGCTTGGGCGGTCTATGTGGCCGAAGTGGGGGTCGACTCCCTGACCTATGAGGTGTGCGTAGATGATTTCGTGGCGGTGCAGGAGGTGGGGAAAGTGATTCATCCGGTACTGGCCGCCGGCCAGATTGAAGGTGGCGTGGCGCAAGCGATCGGATATGCCCTCTACGAAAATGTGGTGTGGCAAGACGGTCGGATGATCAACAACCAGATGACCAACTACATCATCCCCACGACGGCGGACACGCCTCCGATCCGGGTCGTCTTCGAGAAAGCCCCCGCCCCCCCAGGGGCGGCGGGCGCAAAAGGACTCGGCGAACTCCCGATGGACGGCACCGCCCCGGCCATCGTGAATGCGATTGAGAACGCCACCGGCATCAGCATCGACCACATCCCCGTCCTGCCGGAGTCCTTGATGGAAGCACTCGAGGCGACCCGTGTCTGACGCGGTGCAGAAGATTACCGTCACCTGCAAGCTGAACGGGAAAGAAGAAACCCTCCGCGTTTACCCGATGGCGCGCCTCCTGGATGTCTTGCGGGAGGAATGGCATTTGACCGGGACCAAGGAGGGCTGCGGGGAGGGAGAATGCGGCGCCTGTTGCGTGCTGATCGATGGCGTGCTGGTGAACAGTTGTCTGGTTCCCGTCTTGCAGGTGGACGGGGCGGAGATCAAAACCATCGAAGGAATTGCCGACAATGACCGGTTGCACGCCGTCCAGGAAGCTTTTCTCGCCGCGGGTGGAGCGCAATGCGGGATTTGCACGCCCGGCATGATTATCGCCGCTGTGAATCTTTTGGAGCGGGTGCCCGATCCCAGCGAAGCGGAGATTCGCGCTGGGCTGGCGGGCAACCTGTGCCGTTGCACGGGGTACATGAAAATCTTTGCGGCGGTGGTCCGGGCCTGTCAGAGGACTCAGGTCAAGGCGTGAGATCCTACCTTCCGGCATACGAACTGAGAGCCCCCCGCAACCTGGGGGAAGTGCTCGCGCTTTTGGCGCGCGAGCCCGGCGTCTGGAAGCCCTTTGCGGGCGGCACCGACTTGATGGTGCTGTTCGAGGCCGGCAAACTTTCGCACCAGAAATTCCTGAGTATTTGGCATCTGTCCGAACTCAAGGGCATCGAGGCAACCGCGGATCACGTTTCGCTGGGGGCGCTGACTACCTATACCCAGGTGCGGGAGAATCCGGTTCTGCAGCGGGAGTTTCCTTTGCTCTGCCAGGCAGCCAGGGAAACCGGCGGAATCGCCACCCAGAACCGGGGCACGCTGGGGGGAAACATCGCCAACGCCTCTCCGGCCGCCGATTCCCCACCCGCACTGCTGGTTTACGATGCGCAGTTGGAACTGGTCTCGGCGCGCGAGTCGCGCTGGGTCCCCTATCAGAACTTTCACACCGGCTACAAGCAAATGAACCTGCGGCGGGATGAACTCATCCGCCGCATCCGGCTGCCCCGCAGCCCGAAGCCCCGGCGGCAGTATTACCGCAAGGTGGGGACCCGCAAAGCCCAGGCAATTTCCAAGGTGTGTTTTGCCGGGCTGGCCGAGGTGGAAGGGGACGAGGTCCGGGACATCCGCATCGCGCTGGGAAGCGTAGCGCCCACGGTCATCCGGTGCTTGAAGATCGAGGCGGTTCTAAGGGGTCAAAAGATTGGTGCCGCCGCCATTGAGGCTGCCAAGGCCGCCCTGGCCAAGGAGATTGCTCCCATCGACGACTTCCGCTCCTCGGCGCGTTACCGCCTGCGGGTCAGCTTGAACCTCTTGGAAGATTTTCTCCTGAAGCTGATCGGGAATGGAGAGCCGGCGCAGTAGCCGGCGGGAGTCGTGATGAATCCTGAGCGGGAGGACACGCCTGCGACCCTGCTAGGTGCGGTACAAACTGTTGATGCGGACGTAGTCGGTGGTGAGGTCGCAAGTCCAAAAAGTGGTGGCCGCGCGGCCCCGGCCGAGGCGCACCCGCACCTCAAAGGAGGGACGCGAAAGGGTGCGGCGGGCGGCGCGCTCATCGAAGGCGCAGGCCACCCCCCGACGACACACCGCCTGTGAGCCCAGGAAAATATCTACCCGGCTGGGATCCACGGGCACACCCGAGCTGCCGATGGCTGCCAGGATTCGACCCCAATTCGGGTCCGCACCGGCCCAGGCGGTTTTTACCAGCGGGGAGTGAGCGATGGCGCGCGCCACCCGGTCCGCTTCCGGCCGGCTGCGCGCGCCTTCCACACCCAGCGTGACCACGTGCTGGCGGCCTTCGCCATCGGCGACAATCTGTTGCGCCAGCGAAAAGCACAGCGCATCCAAAACGGCGGCAAAGGAGCGTTCGGCCCCGCGCGAGCGAATCCGAACCCCGGTGGCGCCGCTGGCCAGCAGCAGCACAGTGTCGTTGGTGGAGGTGTCGCCATCCACGCTGATTCGGTTGAAGCTACGAGTGCAGGCGGAGGCCAGAACCCGCTGCAAATACGGCGGCGGCACAGCCACGTCCGTGAAGAGATAGACGAGCATTGTTGCCAGCCGGGGGTGGATCATCCCCGCCCCCTTGGCCACCCCCAGCAGCGTCCCGTAACCGCCGCCACAGCGAAAGCGGGCGGCGGCTCGTTTCGGCCGCGTGTCGGTGGTCAGAATCGCGCCGGCAAAGCGCTCCACGCCCGTGCGGGATTCCTGCCGCTCGGCCAGCAAGCCCGGCAAAGCGCGCAGAATTCGTCCCGCCGGCAGCGGGACGCCAATCACGCCGGTGGATGAAGGAAATATCTGTTGCGGGGAGGTTCCCAGCAAGCCTCCCAGACGCCGGCAGATGCGCTCGCAGGCGCGCCGGCCAGCGGCGCCGGTGGCACAGTTGGCGTTGCCGGAGTTGACGATGAGAGCGCGCACTCGGCCCCGACTGCTCTTCAGATGCTGACGACCCACCCGGAGCGGGGCCGCCACCACGCGGTTCGAGGTGAAGAGGGCGGCCGCGGTTGCCCCCTGCGGGGCTTCGACCACTCCCAGGTCGAGCGCCGCCCCGGCCTTGATGCCCGCGGCCATCCCGGCGAAAAGAAACCCCTGCGGCAGCAAGATTTGCCGAGTAACGGTGGGGTGCGGGCTCATTCAGGCAAACAGCCGAGCACGCTGGCAGACTTTCGGCGCGGCGCCGCCCAGGCGGGCAGGCCAGCGAACACCATAGCCACCTTATCGCGGCCGTTGATGCGCGGACATTTCAGCCAGTCTTTCCAGGCCTTTTCCGGCAGGCTCCGGGGAGCGACGGGAACGAAACCCGAGCGCGCGAAATATTCAGGGATGCAAGTGAACAGGCAGACGCCACTCACCCGGCGCTGCTCGGCTTCCGCCAGAAGCGCCTTGACCAACCGCCCGCCCACACCCCGGCGCTGGCGGGCGCGAGCGACGGCGACACAACGAATCTCACTCCAATCGAGCCCGTGGCGGTGCAGCGCCGCACAGCCAATTACCTCCCCGCGGCTTTCCACTACGGTGAAGTCGCCAATGTGCTTGCGAATCTCGGCCAGGGAGCGCGGCAGTAAAATCTGTTGGCGAGCATAGTCCGCAATTAAGTCGTGAATCCGGCCGGCATCCGAGAGGCGGGCGTTACGTGTGCGCATCCAGCTCCTTTCGCAATGCGCTCAAGCGCTGCCGTGCCTCGCCCAGCGCTTGCTGGACGCGTGCCGGCGCCGTGCCCCCGACCACATCGTGGCTGGCGAGAACCGCTTCCAGGGTCAAGCAGGCGTAGACGTCCTGGTCGAATTCGCCGCTGAAGCGCCGCAGCTCATCGAGCGACAACGATTCCAACTCGCAACCCTTGCGCAGACAGAGTTCGACCCCCTGGCGAATGGCAGCATGAGCGCGACGAAAGGGAATGCCACGGTGGACCAAGTAGTTGGCCGCTGCGGTGGCGTTGAGAAAGCCGGAGCGCGCGGCGGCTTGCATCCGCGCGGCGTCAAACTGGAGCGCGCGCAGAAAGCCGCCGGCGATCCCCAGCGCCGCCCGCACGGTGTCTGTAGCATCGAACAACGGCTCCTGACTTTCCTGGAGGTCCTTGTTGTAGGCCAGCGGCAGCGCCTTCAGCACCAGCAACACGCCCACGGCGGAACCGACCACCCGGCCGACCTTGCCCCGCAGCAGCTCCAAGGCGTCGGGGTTTTTCTTCTGGGGCATGGCGCTGCTGCCGGTGGCGAAACTTTCGGGCAGACGCACAAAGCCAAACTCGGCGGTGGAAAACAGTGCCAACTCTTCGGCCCAGCGGCTGAGGTGGAGCGCGATGAACGAGAGCGCGTGCAAGAATTCGAGTTCGAAGTCGCGGTCGCTGGTTGCGTCCAAGCTGTTGGCCGAAATCCGCTCGAAACCGAGCGCGCCCCCCAGGGTGGCGCGGTCGATCTTGACCCCGGCGCCGGCCACCGCCCCGGAGCCAAGCGGGAGCACATCCACGCGTCGGCGACAATCCACCAGGCGCTCCGCGTCACGGAAGAACATCTCCGCGTAGGCGAGCAGCCAGTGGGCCACCAGAACCGGCTCGGCGCGTTGCAGGTGGGTGTAAGCCGCCATGGCTCGCTCGCCCTGCTCCGCGGCGCGAGTCAGAAAAACCTCGATCAGATCGGCCAAGCGGGCGCGGAGGTCATCAATACTCTTACGAGCGAACAACCGCAGGTCGGTAGCAATCTGTTCGTTGCGGCTGCGCCCGCTGTGGAGCTTGTAGGCGACCTCGCCGACCAGCGCCACCAGTTGGCGTTCCACAAAGTGGTGCACATCTTCGGCGTCGGCATCTTCGAGCAACGCCGGCTGCTGCGAGACTTTCTTTTCCAACCGCTCCAGGGCGTCCAGAATCGCCGCCAGCTCGCTGGCCGACAGAACGCCCGCCGGGGCGAGCGCCCGGGCGTAGGCGCGGCTGGCGGCGAGCTCCTCGGGAAGCAGTCGGCGGTCGAAGGGAAAAGAGCGCTGCCAGCGCTCGAAGCCGGCGTCCAAGGGCTCGCGGAAGCGTTCGCCCCACATCTTCTTCATTGCGGCTTCTTTTCCTGGCGGAGCCCGGCTTGGACGCGCGCCGGCAAGCCCAGAAGTCGGATGAAGCCTTCCGCGTCTTTGGGGTTATAGGTTTCACCCATGGTGAAAGCCGCCAAGTCAGTGCGGTAGAGCGAGTAGGGAGAGTGGCGGGCGGCCACGGTCACGTTTCCCTTATAAAGGCTCAGCCGGACGCGGCCGGTGAGGGTCGCTTGGGTGGCGTTGACGAAAGCATCCAGCGCCGCCCGCAGCGGGGTGAACCACAAGCCGTAGTAGACCAACTCGGCGTAGCGGAGTGCGACGTGCTGCTTGAAGTGCAGCAGGTCGCGGTCCAGGCAGAGCGCTTCCAGCTCCCCCTGGGCCGCTACCATCAACGTGCCTCCGGGGGTCTCATAGCAGCCACGGGATTTGATGCCCACGAAACGGTTCTCCACCAGGTCGGCGCGGCCGATGGCGTTGCGCCCCCCAATCTGGTTGAGTTTTCCCACCAAGGCCACCGGGTCGAGCCGCTCCCGGTTGACCTCCACGGGCGTTCCCCTCTCGAACGCAATTTCAACCTGCTCTTCGCGGTCGGGGGCTTGTTGCGGGGAAAGAGTCAACTGCCAGGTGGTAGCGAGCGGCGGGTTGGCGGGATCTTCGAGCTCTCCGCCTTCGTGGCTCAGATGCCAGAGGTTGCGGTCGCGGCTGTGGATGCTCTCCGGGGTAGCCGCGACCGGGATGTGGTGCTGTTGGGCATAGGCGATGGCATCCTGGCGCGATTTGATGGTCCATTCCCGCCACGGGGCAATTACCTTCAGCTCGGGGGCCAACGCCTGGTAGGCAAGTTCGAAGCGCACCTGGTCGTTGCCCTTGCCGGTGCAGCCGTGCGCCACGGTGCCAGCCCCTTCCCGCCGGGCGACTTCAACCTGACGCTTGGCCAGCACCGGACGGGCCATGGCGGTGCCCAGCAGGTACTTGTTCTCGTAGACAGCCCCGGCGCGCACGGTGGGAAAGATATAGTCGGCGACGAACTCCCGGCGGAGGTCTTCCACCAGGACTTTGGTGGCGCCGG
>JBHHYS010000019.1:0-33526 GCA_046757645.1 Terriglobia bacterium
CGGGCGGGGCGCCCCGTCTCCCGGAATCCGACCGACTACGACTTGACCCGGCGAAGCAGCTTACTTCTTGCGCATCGGCTTGCCGCAGCAGCAGGTGGGAGGATTGTCACCTCCCTGTCCGGGTTTCGGTGCCTTGGTCACACTCACCTCGCACCCGCAAGCCGGATCGGGACACTGATAGACATCGTTCTGCTTCCACGCCATGGTGTGTTGCCTCCTTTTTTTCTTATCGCTTCTCCGCTCTTCCGCTTGGAATCAAAAGCTGCAGAGCCGCTGAACTCGACAACTCCTCTCCCATCCTAGACCATTCGCCTCAGCCACCCCGGGCGGGTGTTCGGTCTCCCGGAATCGCAACGGCTACCGCTTCGCGCAGCAGGGTGGATACGGGCAATCCTCCGGCCCCGTGCAGCAGGCTGTCGGACAGGCAGCGGGCGCGGAGCTGGCCAGCAGCAATCCGCTCCCCAGCAGCAGGAGGCCGGTCATGAGAACAGCCGCCAGAAATTTCCTCATCGCTTCTCACCTCCTTTCTTTTTGCGCGATGGCTGGACTTCAATGATGGGACAGATGGCGCTGGCGCTGTGAGGGAGGCGGGGGAGCCTTTGCGAGCGCTTCAGTGTCTGCCGCAGTCCCCGGCGAAAGCGCCCCAAGGCGGCGATTTCGCGCTCCACCTGCTCCAATCTCCGTTGCAACAAGTCGCGTACGCAGTTGCACGGCGACCGTCCCGTGTATTTCAGCCGCAAAATTTCCTTGATTTCCTGCAGCCGGAAGCCCGCGGCTTGCGCCTGGCGGATGAAGCGCAGTCGCTCCAGCGTTTCGGAGGAGTACAAGCGATAGTGGGCAGCGGAGCGGCCAGCCGGGGGCAGCAGCCCCAGGCGCTCGTAGTAGCGCACCGTCTGCACATTCACCCCGGCGGCTCGGGCCAGCCGGCCAATGAAGGTCAGGTCGCGCATCCCCCCAAGCCTAAACCCTATAGTCAACTATAGAGTCAAGAACTTTTTGGGGCTGGGCCTTGCATTTGACCCTGACCGCCCGCTCCCACCACAATGAAGTTGAAGGCCTGAGCCGAGGAGGGTGCAGATGCGGGCGGTAGTACAACGGGTGTCCGAGGCGCGGGTACGGGTCAACGGCGAAGTAGCCGGGGCGATTGGCACCGGGCTGGTGGTGCTGCTCGGCGTGGCCAAGACCGACGACGAAACGGCGGCCGGGCAGTTGGCCGAGAAGGTCATCGGCCTGCGCCTGTTCGGTGACGAGCAGGGGCGGATGAACCGCTCGCTGGCCGAGGTGGGCGGGGCGGTGCTGGCGGTCTCGCAGTTCACCCTCTACGGGGACTGCCGCAAGGGCCGCCGACCCAGCTTCGATCGGGCTGCCCCGGCCGAGCTGGCCCGGGTGCTCTACAACGCTTTTGTCGCCGCGCTGCGTCGCCACGGGGCCCGCGTGGAAACCGGCGTCTTTCAGGCGATGATGGAGGTCGAGCTGGTGAACGCCGGCCCGGTGACGTTGCTGGTGGACACCGACCGGACTTTCTATTAGAAACACAGCCCAATGGTCAGGGCCACTGAAGCGTTTTGGCTGGCGATGGGGTCGCTGACGTCCCACAAGCTGCGCAGCGCGCTCATCCTGCTGGGGCTGGTGATCGCGGTCAGCTCGCTCATTCTGGTGATGACGCTCGTGCAGGGCGCCAACACCTACGTCCAGGACAAGATCGCCAACCTGGGCACCAACGTTTTCGAGGTCTCCAAGGTACCTCTGGTGATTACCGACTTCGAGGAGCTTGCCCAGGCGCTCAAGAATAAGGACATCACCCGCGAGGACTGGAAGGCGGTGGCCGGCGCCTGCCCCCGCTGCCAGGCCGTGGGTGCCGTGACCCGGACCACGGGGCGCATCCGGGCGGCCAATCGCAGCCTGGCCGATATTGCGATTCGGGGCGAGAGCGCCGAGATGGCGGGCATCAGCACCGTGGACCTGGTGGCCGGCCGCTACTTTACGGAAAGCGAAGACCGGCGAGCCGCCCATGTCGTCCTGCTCGGCCACGGGGTGAGAGAAGAACTTTTCCCCGGGGTGGATCCCTTGCAGCAACTGCTGCGCATCGCCGGGGAGGAGTTTCGCGTGATCGGCGTGGCCGAGGAGATCGGCTCCATCCTTGGCCGCGAGCAGGACAATTTCGTCATCATCCCCCTGATCAGCTTTGAAAAGCTTTACGGGAGTCGCCACAGCCTGACCCTGAAGGTGCAGGCTTTTTCCGAGGCCGGCCTGCCCGCGGCGATGGACGAGGTGCGCACCGTCCTGCGGGGCCGGCGCAACCTCCGCTACACCGACAAGGACGATTTCTACATGGCCACCGCACAAACCTACCTCGACCTCTGGAAGGACATTACCTCGGCTTTCTTTCTGGTGTTCGTACTCATCGCCTCCATCGCCTCACTGGTCGGCGGCATCGTGATCACCAACATCATGCTGGTCTCGGTCACCGAGCGCACCAAAGAGATCGGCATCCGCCGCTCGGTGGGCGCCACCCGCCTGGATATTCTTGGCCATTTTCTGCTGGAAGCTCTGGCGATGTGCTTGACCGGGGGCCTGATCGGTGTGGCGCTGGGGTTTCTGGTGGCCATGCTCTTGCGGCAGTTCACGCCCTTCCCGGCGACCCTCAAGGTCTGGGTGGCGCTGGTCGGGTTGGTGCTCTCCTCGGGGGTCGGGCTCACTTTTGGCCTCTACCCGGCGGTGAAGGCCGCGCGGCTCGATCCTGCCGTGGCCTTGCGAGCGGAATGATGCGAGTGGCCTGGCAGGAAAGCTTCCGCACCGCCCTAGCCACTATCCGGGCGCACAAGTTGCGCGCCGGACTCACCGTGCTGGGCGTGGTGATCGGAGTGATGTCGGTGATCAGCGTGGCGGCCATCATCCACGGCCTCGACCAACACATCGCCAGCAAGGTGCAGGAGATTGGCGCCAAAGTCTTCTTCGTCACCCGTATGCCTGCTTTCACCTTCGAGCAGTGGCCGGAGCACATCCGGCGTCGCAAGCATTTCACTTACGAGGACGCCGTCGCCCTCCGCGAGCAGTGCCGCACCTGCACCATCGCCTCCCCCTTCGTCACCCGTTTCCCTTTCTTCGGCCAGCACAACCAAATTCGCTTCCGCAACGAACAAGTGGACGAGCCCTTCGTGCGGGGAGCCGAGCCCACTCTGCCGGATGTCATCCCCGCCTTCACCATCGAGGAAGGGCGGATGTTCACCGACTACGAGAACGACCACAGCGAGCAGGTGGCGGTGTTGGGCCTCGCCATCGCCGGCTCGCTCTTCGGGCGGCTCGACCCGGTGGGACAGGTAGTGCGGGTGAACGGGTTCGAGTTCCGCGTGGTGGGCGTGGCGGAAAAGCACGAAGGCTTACTCGGCGGGCCGGGGATCGATCAGTTCGTCGTTATCCCTTACAACACCTTCCGCAAGCTCTGGCCGGAGATTGAAGAGCAAATGCTCGCCGTGGGCGTGGATGACCCCTCGCTCCTGCCCCGGGCGGAAGAGGAGGTCACGGAAATCCTCCGGCGCCGTCGGCGCGTCCCAGCCGCCGAAGAAAACGATTTTGAAATCACCACGCCTGATTTCATCACCGAACTCTGGGAGCAACTCACCCGCGCCCTGGTCGTGCTCACCTTCGCCATCGCCTCTATCAGCCTGGTGGTAGGGGGCATCGGGGTGATGACCATCATGTTGGTCTCGGTCACCGAGCGCACCGCCGAGATTGGCCTGCGTAAGGCTGTAGGAGCGCGTCGGCGCGACATTGCTCGCCTGTTTCTCACCGAAGCGGTCACGCTAACCGGCATCGGGGGCGTGCTGGGCATCTTGCTCGGGGCTGCAGTCGCCTACCTGACCCGGTGGGCCTTCCCCAGCCTGCCGACCGCGCTGTCCGCCTTCTGGGTGGGAATGGGATTGGTGATGGCGGTGGGCGTGGGTCTTTTCTTCGGTGTCTATCCTGCCACGCGGGCGGCGGCGCTCGACCCGGTCGCCTGCCTGCGCTACGAGTAGAGTGTAGCAAGGGAGGAAGTCGGACACGCCTCGCTCTCGCCCAAGGCCACTCTGGAGCCGACGAAGCTTCGGCCGGCAGGCCTGCCTGCGCTCCGTTTCGCTACGGCTGTTGCTGTTGCCGGGCCTGTTGGGCGCGAGTCGCGGGTGGCACCAAGCCGTTGAGGCGGTAGTAGACCACCAGGTTGCCGTAGTGCTCGGCGTCGTGCCGCACCGCGATTATCCACATCGCATGTCGGCTCACCATCCGGTTCCCAAAGGGGAACTTGACCACGCCCCTCAACCCCGCCTCGTCCGTCTGCTGGATGAGCTCCGCCCCGTCGGCGAAGGATTTCTTCAGCACGGCAACGATGTCTGCCTTGGTGGGATATTTCTCCCGGGTGAAGTTCCCCCCGCCAGCCTTTTCGCCTCGCGTGGCCCCCATGAAGAAGTAGTTCGCGCTGGCGACGTGCAAGAGCTGTTCGGCGAAGCTGCGCACCTCGGGCGTAGGCTTGTAGTCGTAGTTGTCCTCGGGGAAGTCTTCCGCCATGTCGATCACCTTCTTGCCGGTGTCCTGCCAGAGTCCCAGCAGCTCCTCGGCCGGCGCGCCCGCTGGCGTCGGTTCCTGCGCCAGGGCCTGCGCGGCGCCCACAGGGAACAACGCTGCCAACACAACCAGGGAAGAAATCCTGTGCATGTCTGCTCCTTTGACCGGGAATTGGCCCTCAGTCTACCACAGCGGACTTGCGGCGTGGCCGCGGACCCAGCCGTCAACCGACACAGCTAGCGGCTATTGGCTGCGGGGCCGGGAGACGGGCGGCACGAGCCGGTTGAGCCGGTAGTAGACCACCAAGTTGCCGTAATGCTCGGCGGCGTGCTCGACCCCCTGCATCCAGTAGGCGTAGCGGCTGGTGGTGTAGTCGCCGTAGGGGTTTTTCACCGCCTCCACCATCTGCGCGTCGCTCGCCTGCCCAATCAGCTCGGCTCCTTCTTCATAGGAGCTCTTGATCAGGGCGGCCAGGTCAGCCTTGCTCTTGAAGTTCTCCATGGCGAATTCTTCCGGCTTGTATTCACGCCCCTGGGCCTGGCGGACGTAGCGGAAATTGACCGCGGCGACGTGGCGGATGAGCTCGCCGAAGCTGCGCACCTCTTTGGTGGGCCGGAAGCCATACTTATCCTCGGGGAAATCCTCTGCCATTTCGATCAGCTTCTTGCCGATGTTGTTCCAGGTTTCGAGCCCCTCCCGGGCCTGCCCCGACGCCAGCGGAGGCGCCGGCACCGGCTGCTGACAGGCGGCCAGCCCCACCACCAAGAAGAAAGCCAGCACGGCAACGAACAAAGAAATCCTCGGCATGGTCGGCTCCTTAGCGGGGGATTCAGCCGGGAAGTCTACCACACCGAAGCCCAGGCGGCCCCCCGAGGCGGCCGACGGGCGGGGACCCTTCGGCAAGCTCAGCGCGAGCAAGCCCCTGCCCGGCCAACTTCGTTTTCTTTCCATAGAACCGGTAGCGGCGACGAAGGCGCTTGCCCCGCCTGCCCTGAGCCTGCCGAAGGGAGCGGAGGCGCGGGGCAGCCTTCGTCGTCGTTTTCTTCCGTAAAGCCCAGGCCCCCCAGGGGTCCGGAAGAGGTGCTCTGCACCCGCGTGTTTCGGACAAGCTGGCGAGGAATCCTGTCCCCAATCCCTGAAGCCCTGGGACTCGGGCCCAAGCCACATTCCGCGCCGCTAGCGGTGAATGGACCGGGCACGCTGTGGATGTGTATCTGCTATAGTGAGCAGCGATGGCGAAGAAGCAGGGAGAATTTGCCGACGCCGACATCCTCGGGGTCCTGGAGGCGGCGCGCTATCCCCTGAGCCTGCGCGAGCTGGGTAGAAAGCTGGGCGCACACGGCCAGCAACGCAAGGATTTGAAGAAAGGCGTCAAGCGGCTGCAGCAGCGCGGGCAGGTGGCGGAAGTCCGCAGCGGCCGCTTTATGCCGGCCGCGCGCAAGCAGGGGCCCGCGGGTCTGAAGCACGGCTTCCCTGCCAAAGTGGAAGGCCGCCGCCCGGAAGGAATCCGGGGCCGGCTGGTGGCTCACCGGGACGGCTACGGCTTCGTTATCCCCGACAAGCCCATCCCCGGAATAGAAGGCGACGTCTTCATTCCCCCCAGCGCCATGGCCGAGGCCATGCACGGCGACCGGGTGCGGGTGCGGGTCGTCGAAGGCCGCCGGGGGCGGCGGGGCTTGGGGCGAATCGAGGGGCGCATCGTAGGGGTCGAGCGCCGCGCCCATCCCACCCTCGTGGGCCAGTTCCACTGCGGGCCGAACTACAACTACGTCGACCCCTACGAGGAGCGTCTCCTGCAGCACGTCTTGATTCCCCGCGGCGCGGAAAAACCGCCGCATTTCTCGGGGGCGGCGTCGCCGCGCGAGCTGGACACCGCCATCGTGAACGTGGAAATCACCCACTACCCCAGCACGAGCGGCGCGCTGCCGCGCGGCCGCGTAGTGGAGGTGTTGGGGCGTCCAGGCGACTTCGGCCTCGACGTCGAAATCATCCTCCGCAAGTACCACCTGCCCTACGTCTTTCCCGACGAGGTGCTGGCCCAGGCGCGCCGGGTGCCGCAGGAGATCGACCCGAAGGAGCTGCTCTACCGACACAACTTCCGGGATCTGCCCATCGTCACCATTGACGGAGAAGATGCCAAGGACTTCGACGACGCCGTCTACGTGGAGCGGCGGCCGAAGGGGAATTACCTGCTCCAGGTGCACATCGCCGATGTCTCCCACTACGTGCGCCCCGGCTCGGCCCTCGACCGCGAAGCCCGCCTGCGCGGCAACTCGGTCTACTTTCCCGACCGGGCTGTCCCCATGCTGCCCGTGGAACTCTCGACCGGCATCTGCTCGCTCAACCCGCAAGTGGACCGCCTGGTGCTCTCCTGTCTGATGGAGATTACCCCGCAGGGGGAAGTGGTGAACTACGGCTTCGCCGAGGGGGTGATTCGCTCCGCGGAGCGGATGACCTACACCGCGGTGAACGCCGCCCTGGAAGGCGATCCGGCCAGCCGCGCCCGCTACGCCGCTCTGATTCCCGAGTTCGAAAAGATGCGCGAGCTGGCGCTCATCCTGAACGCCCGGCGCGAGCGCCGTGGCTCGATTGACTTCGACCTCCCCGAGCCCCTCATCCGCTTCGACGAGCGCGGGCAAATGCTGGGCATCACCCGCAGCGAACGCAACCTCGCCCACCGCCTGATCGAAGAATTTATGCTGGCCGCCAACGAAACGGTGGCCGGCTTCCTCGACGCCCGGGCCGTGGCCTCGCTCTACCGCGTCCACGAGAAGCCTGACCCGAAAAAGGTATTGGAGTTCGAAGAGATTGCCGCCACCTTCGGCTACTCGCTGGGACTCAGCGAGCTGTTGACCCGGATGGTCCGGGTGCGAGAGCGCCACCGCGGCGGGGGGAGGCACCGCCCGCCGGTGCACGAGCTCCCTGAGCGCATCGACATCTCTCCGCGACACTACCAGCGCCTCACGGAAAAAATCGCCGGGCGCCCCGAAGAGCGGATACTTTCCTATCTGATGTTGCGCTCGCTGAAACAAGCGCGCTACTCCGAGGAGAACCTCGGCCACTTCGCCCTCGCCACCCTTTGCTACACCCACTTCACCTCGCCCATCCGCCGCTACCCGGATTTAATCGTCCACCGGCTGCTGCGGTGGGCTTTGCTGGAGCTGCGCGCCGGCTCGGTGTCGCCGCCGGAGCGGCCCGCGACCCGCGTCTTTCCCGCTTCCCCGTTTCTCGCACCTCAGGCCGGAGGCACCCACCCGGCTGGCCCCGGGGACCGGGCCCACAAGAAACACGCCCACGAGGAGGAGCCTCGGGGACCGCTGAGGCGCACGGAGCTGGCGGCCATTGCGGCCGAATCCTCGGAAGCCGAACGGCGGGCCGCTGACGCCGAGCGGGAGTTGATCGACCTGAAAAAACTCGACTTCATGGAACAACACCTGGGCGGGGAGTTCGACGGGTTGGTCATCAACCTGACCCGGTTCGGCTTTTGGGTGGAGCTGTTGGAGCTGTTTGTGGAAGGCTTCGTGGCGCTCGAAACCCTTGACCCGGCCGCCGACTACTACTACCGCGAAGCCACCCGCTCCATCGCCCCCGGGCGCCGCAGCCGCGTGCCCCACGCCCCGGCCTTTCGCCTGGGCGACCGGGTACGGGTGCGCGTGGACCGCATTGACCGAGTGCTGAAAAAAATCCAGTTCTCTGTGACTGGGAAGGGCGCCCGCGCATAAGCCCGGCGGCGCCTGCGCTTTTTGGCCCAACCTGGCTGTCGGCCTGGGTGGACAAACTCAACCCACCAATGTTGCCGCCTCTGGGCCCCCCCGGCCCGAGCGGGGCTTACTCGTTCCCTGGCAGAGAGTTAGCCGTATCGGAACCCCCCGGCCGTGTGGTTCGCTAATTGCTCCCGCCTGGGCGGATTCGGTGTGGAAGGAGAGTCTCCCGATGGCAACACCCAGCGAATGGCTCACGCGGCACGTGAGACGCGACCACGAGTGGCTCCTCCAGCGCCTGCGCTCACTCGACCGTTGTCTGGACAACATCTGTTACTACGGGGAGGTTTGCAGCGATCTGCGGGGCTTCGGCGCCCTGCGCCACCGCTGCGAGGAGTTGCTGGAGACTCTAGAGCAGCACATTCCCGAGGAAGAGCAGTTATTCGCCCGGCTCAAAACAGAAGATGGCGAGCTGCGCCCGCTGCTGGCGGGCCTGGTCGAAGAGCACCGCTCCATCCTCCACGCACTCAAGGGAAATCTAAAGACGCTGAAAGCGCTGGAAAGCGGAGAGCTCCTTCCCGAAGACCTGTCTACGCTGCAGGATAAAGTCCGCGCTCTGATCGGCACACTAGAACGCCACATCGCGACGGAAAACCAGCGGGTCCTGCCCGAGTTCGAAGCCGCCTGAACCCCCCGCCCGGGCCCGCGGACGGCCCCCGGCCAGGGGCCGTAGGGAGCCCCCAACCTTCAACACTCCACCGCCCAGCCCTCCCCAGCGATTTGGAATTGAAATCCGCCCGCAGCGCGGGTAGGATTTGCCTCATCCCAGCGAGCGGCTTTTGTCCCTATGGTGAGCGAAGGCGTGCCTCAGTTTCAGGCTCAGATCCCAAGCGCCAGTGCGGCGCCCGCAGAAGGCGTCCGGACGGTGACCGAGATCCTCCGGCTGCGCGCCCAAGCGGCTGACCAGTCCCACTTGCATCTGTGGCAGGAGGACGGCCAGGTGACCACGCTCACCTACGGGCGACTGTTCACCGGGGCAGAGGCGGTGGCCCGAGGTCTCCGGGCCCGCGGAATCGGGCCGGGTGACACCGTGGCCATCATGTTGCCCACTGGCTACGACTTCTTCTTTACTTTCTTCGGGGCGCTGCTCGCCGGGGCGGTGCCCGTGCCCATCTATCCGCCTTTCCGGGCGGACAAGATCGAAGAATATGCCCACCGGCAGACGGCCATCCTGCGCAATGCGGAGGCGCGTATCCTGGTCACCTTCCGTCCCGCCGAGCGCCTCGCCCGCCTGCTCAAGCCGCGCGTGCCCTCGCTGGTGGCTGTCGTCAGCGCCGAACAGCTCGCTCGGAGGGAGAATGCCGCGCCCCGGGAGGTGGCCGAGCTCGGCTCGCCGGACGAGATCGCTCTCATCCAGTACACCTCGGGCAGCACGGGTGAGCCTCGCGGGGTGGCGTTGACGCACAGAAACATCCTCGCCAACCTGCGCGCCATCGGTCGCGGCGTCCAGGTCCGTTCCACCGACGTTACCGTTTGTTGGTTGCCGCTCTATCACGATATGGGCCTGATTGGCTGCTGGCTCTTTTCCCTGTATTACGATCTGCCCATCGCCGCCCTCTCCCCGCTGGCCTTCCTCCGCCGGCCGCAACGCTGGTTGTGGGCGATTCACCGCCACCGCGGCACACTCTCCCCGGCCCCCAACTTTGCCTATGAGCTGTGCGTGCGCAAGATTGACCCGCAGGCGCTGGCCGGGCTTGACCTCAGCAGTTGGCGCGTGGCCTTGAACGGGGCCGAGCCGGTCAACCCCGACACCCTGGCCCGCTTCATCCAACGCTTCGCCCCCTATGGCTTTCGTCCAGAAGTGATGATGCCGGTCTACGGCCTGGCAGAATCATCCGTGGCACTGACCTTCGCCCCCCTGGGGCGCCCGCCGCGCGTTGACGCCGTCGCCCGGGAAGCCTTCCAGCGCGCCCGCCGCGCCGAACCGCCGGCGGCGTCTGATCCCGAGCCGCTGCGGTTCGCCTCCGTGGGCCGGCCGTTGCCCGAGCACGAAGTCCGGGTGGTGGACGAGGCCGAGCAGCCCGTAGGCGAACGGCAGGAGGGTCACTTGCAGTTTCGCGGCCCCTCAGCTATGCAGGGCTACTACCGCAACCCCCAAGCCACCGCGGCGATGCGCACCTCCGACGGTTGGTGTCGCACCGGCGACCTCGCCTATTGGGCCGACGGGGAGCTTTTCATCACCGGGCGCACCAAAGACCTGATCATCAAGGCGGGGCGGAACATCTGCCCGCAGGAACTCGAGGAGGTGGCCGCCGATGTCCCCGGGGTGCGCCGGGGAGCGGTGGCGGCCTTCGGGATCCCCGAGCCCCGAACCGGAACCGAGGCCCTGGTGCTGGTGGCCGAAACCCGCGAAACCAACGAGGCGGTGCGGGCTCGGATGGTTTCGGAAATCATCCGCCGGGTGGGCTCCCTCTCCCGGATTTCCCCCGATGTGGTGCGCTTGGTGCCGCCCCAGACGATTCCCAAGACCCCCAGCGGGAAGCTGCGGCGGTTCGAGTGCCGCCAGCTCTTTTTGCGCGGGAGCCTGATGCCGACCAGGACGCCGCCGTGGCTGCAAGTGGCTCGGCTCCTCGCCGGCAACGCCCTGGCAGCCCTCAAGCAGGGTGCTGGACGGGCCACACCCGCGCCGCTCAAGCAATGGTTTGCCGCCTCCCCGCGCCCGCCACTCGGGCCGCGCCCGCCACTCGGGCCACGCCCGCCATTCGGACCGCCCCCACCGCCCACCGACCAGAACTAGCGCCTCCTCCGCCTGCCTCGCGTTCCTTACTGGCGGGAAGCCCATGCTTGGCCGTATTCGGGCCTGCTCGTCCGCCAGCGCGCGGCGCATCTGGAGGCACGGGAGGCGAAGAACCCGGGCGGAATCGTGTGGGCTACAGCCGGTGGCGGCCAGCCACATCCCATTAAGCAGGGCCGCTACGTTGCGGCTTGCGCGGGAATGGGTTACCGGGCTCGGTTTGGCCACGAACTTTTGTTTTCAGCCGATTGCGGGTTACGCCGAAGGTAGTCTTCTCGGGCCAGGACGGGGGTCATACGCTCAGCCAATTGTAGCCGGGGGAAATGTACCCTGACACACATTGACTGCTGCTCGCATCTGCGAGTAGGATGTTGGCGAGGGGGGCAGGTGGCTCGGTTGGGTGGCGCATCTGCGCGACCGACGTAAACGTTCAGCCCGAGAGGGCAAAAGCCGGCTCGAGTTAGGAAGGAAGAGGTCAATGCCGGGTGACGACGAACGGAGAAAGGCTCAGCGCTTTCCTTTGGAACTCCCCCTGGAAGTCAAGTGGCAGGGGGAGGCCGCTGAGGTGCAAAAGCCCGCCAGGATACGCGACATCAGCGCTAACGGAATCTACTTCCTGGTCGACCGCAACCCGCAACCGGAAAGCAAGATAGAGTTCTACGTCCGCTTGCCGATGGAAGGCGCCCCGGAACAAGGCGTGTTGCTGCACTGCGTGGGCAGTATCGTTCGTATCGAGTCCAGCCAGGGGAAAGCCCAGCGGGTGGGCGTGGGCGCCCGCATCGATCGCTACCGCTTCGTGCGGCCAGGCGAAGCCCCGGGGGACATCGGCTCGGAAGAACCCAAACCGTAGTTCCGGGGGCGCAGCACCGCCCGCCACACCCCGGCGCGCCCATAACAAGCGTATCAGTCCCCGCGGACCGCTGCTGCCAGAATCAATCCCGTCCGGTTTCCGATCCCTCCCTGAAAGCAGGGCTTGACACCCCCGACGCATCGGAAGAGAATTTGTGCGGTGGTTCACGTCGAGGGAAGCCGTATGAGGCCAAGAAGTCTGCTGGCCATCCTGTTGTTCCTGCACGTACTGGCGCACCCGGCGGTACACGACTTGCCCTCGCTCGGCCCGGCGTCCCCGCAGATAGAGCAACGCCCCGACAGCGACGAGCCCTCGGTCGTGCCGGGCAGTCTTGGCCCCTGCCTGGGCTGCCGGACCGCAAGCAGCCTACTCGCTGCACCGGTCGGCGTCGCCTCCGTCCCCGTTACCAGCCACTGGGAAAAGCTTTCGGTTTCCACGGACTCCCACCGTTCTCTCCCGCCTAGCACCAATCGGCCCGCTCGTGCCCCTCCGCTGAGCTAACCCTCTCGCCCCAGCCAAGTCGCAATCTCCCCCCAGGAGGAGAGGGTGCAAAGAATACCAATGCGTCCACAATTTTTCATTTTGGAGGTTCCCATGCGGTTGACTCTCGCCATTGTGTGTCTGCTGCTGCTGTTGGCTCTGCCAAGTCTCGCCGCACAACCCGAGAGTGAGGACCTCGCCGGCCGCCTCCGAGCGCTGGAAGAGCGCCTGCGGGCGCTCGAAGCCGAATTGGCAGCCTTGAAGGGGGCCCGAGCAGCGGCCCCGACACCGACGGCACCCGTCCCCGCTGCTCCTGGCCCAGCGGGTGCGCCGGGCGTCCCCACCGGCCAGTTGCCCGTCTATGGGGGCACGACCCGGCTGGGGAAAATCCTGAACCCTGACATCGGCGTCATTGGCAACTTCACCGGCGCAGTGGGTCGCAACCGGGTGAATCCCCTGCCCGCTCTCTCCTTGCAAGAGAGCGAGGTGTCCCTCCAAGCCATTGTGGACCCCTTTGCCCGCGCCGACTTCTTCCTGGCCATCGGAGAAGAAGGGATAGAAGTGGAGGAGGGCTACGTAACATTTCCGGCGCTGCCCGGCGGCTTCTTGGCGAAGGTGGGCAAGATGCGCGCCGCCTTTGGCAAGATCAATGAGTTGCACAACCACTCTCTCCCCTGGATTGATCGGCCGCTGGCGGCCTTCAGCCTTTTGGGAGGCGTGCTGGAGGAGCCCGACACCGGAATCAAGGACGCCGGCCTCTCCCTCAGCCGCCTTCTCCCCGCTCCCGGCGACCTTTTCCTCGAAGCCACGGCCCAGGTCTACCGCGGCGATTCCGGCACGCTCTTCCAGGCCAGCCGCCGCAGCGATGTGGCGGTGGTCGGCCACCTGCGGGGCTACCGCGATCTGACCGAGTCCACCAACCTGGAACTGGGTGCCTCCTACGCCCGCGGCCACAACGACTTCGGCACCGGCTTCATCACCCAGGTCTACGGGTTCGACGCCACCCTGCGCTGGAAGCCGTTGCGGCGCGCCATCTACCGCTCTTTCATCGCTCGCACCGAGCTTACCTGGAGCCGCCGCGAAGACCTCACCGACGCCCAGCGCGCCTTCGGCTACTTCGCTTCGCTCAACTACCAGTTGGCCCGGCGCTGGTACCTGGGGGGGCGCTACGACTGGTCGGAGCGCGGCCCCAACGCCGCCCAACACGACAGCGGCGGCTCGCTGGTGCTCACCTTCTGGCCCAGCGAGTTCAGCCAAATCCGGGGACAGCTCCGCCGGACACGCTTCGCCGAGGGAATGACCGCCAATGAATTTCTCTTTCAGTTTCTGTTCACGCTGGGGGCGCACGGCGCCCACCCGTTCTAAGGGGAGACTAATGAAAATGAAGAAGCTGTGGGGGGCGCACTCCTTCTGGCTCAGCGTGGCCTGCGCCGCGCTGCTGGTCCTGGGGCCGGGACCGGCTGCTGCGGCCGCCTCCAAACTCTACATCGTGACCACCACGGAAGACCTGGCGGCGCTGGCGCGGGAGGTCGCCGGCGATCGGGCGCGAGTGGAATCGATTGCCCGCGGCTATCAAGACCCGCACTTCGTTGAGCCCAAGCCCAGCTTCATTCTGAAGTTGCACCGGGCCGACTTGCTCATCGTGGTCGGGCTCCAGTTGGAGATCGGCTGGCTGCCGCCGTTGATCACCCAGAGTCGCAACCGGCGGGTGCAGGTGGACGCGCCGGGCTACCTGGACGTGTCGCGCTACTGCGAGATCCTGGATATTCCGCGAGTGCAGATTACCCGCGCCATGGGGGACGTGCACCCGCTGGGCAACCCGCACTACTGGCTCGACCCCGCCAACGGCCTCCGCATCGCCAAGGCGATTCAGAACAAGCTCGCGGAGTTCCGGCCGCAGGACGCTGACTACTTCCAGCAGCGCTTCGAAGACTTCAGCCGACGCCTGCGGGAGGCAGAGAAGCGCTGGAGCCAGCAGATGGCGCCGTTCCACGGCCGCGAAGTGGTCACCTACCACAACTCCTGGCCGAATTTCGCCAAACGATTTGGCTTCCAGGTGGTGGGCTACGTGGAGCCCAAACCGGGCATCCCGCCCAGCCCGCGCCACACCCTGGAGTTGATCAACTACATGCGCGAGCAGAACATCAAGCTCATCCTCGTGGAACCCTATTTCGACCTCAAAACCCCCCGGGCCATCGCCCGCGAAACCGGCGCCGAAGTCCTGGTTCTGCTCCCCTCGGTGGGCGGGGAGAAGCCAGTAACTGACTACTTCAAGCTTTTTGACTATGACCTCGGACTTTTGACCGCTGCCTTTGACCGGAGCAACTAGATGAGCATGCTTGAGTTTCTCGCCGCTCCCTTTGTCGCCAGCCTGATCCTCACCGGCATCCACGCCTACCTGGGTCTGCACGTCGTGGAGCGTGGAGTGATTTTCGTGGACCTTTCCCTGGCCCAGATCGCCGCCCTGGGCGCCATCATCGCCGTCGTGATGGGCATGGACCCGCACGGCGGCGGCTCCTACTGGGTCAGTCTGGGGTTTACTTTCCTGGGCGCCGCCATTTTCGCGCTGGCCCGCATGCGGCGCGCCCACATTCCCCAGGAAGCATTTATCGGCATTGCCTATGCCGTGGCCTCCGCCGCCGCTATCCTGGCCATGAGTAAAGCCACGGGCGAGGCCGAGCACCTGAAAGACATGCTGGTGGGCAACATTCTGGCCGTCTCCTGGCCGGAAGTAGGCCGCACGGCGCTGCTCTACGCCGCCATCGGCCTGTTCCACTACTTGTTCCGCCGCAATTTTCTTCTCATCTCCCTCGATCCCCGAGCGGCGGAAGCCCGCGGGCTTTCCATCCGCCTGTGGGACTTTCTCTTCTATGCTTCCTTCGGCTTCGTGGTCACTTCCTCGGTCGCCATTGCCGGCGTACTGTTGGTCTTCTGTTACCTGATCGTGCCCTCGGTGGGGGCCATGTTGTTTGCCGACCGGATTGGGCCGCGGCTGGCCATCGGCTGGACAATGGGAACGTTGGTGTCCGCCCTCGGTGTCTATCTTTCCCTCGCGCTGGACTTCCCCACCGGGGCCACTATCGTGTGCACCTTTGGCGGGGTGCTGCTGCTGATGCTCCTCGTCCACTTTGCTTTCTACCACGGTCGCACTCCGCGGCGACTCCGCGGCGCTCAAGCCCAAATGGTTGGTCGCTCCGCTCGGCCGAATCGGCCTTCCCCCGACCGGCCGCACTGAGCCGCAGCGCCATTCACTTCCTTGCAGCCGCTGGCCCGGACTGCTTCGCGCCGGTGGTATGATTCGGCGTGGCAGCGTCCGATGCCTTTTAAAACCGACCGGTTTCGCTTTGAGGTGGTGGCCCGCGACCCGCACTCCGGCGCCCGGGTGGGGAAACTCCACACCGCGCACGGCGTGGTGGACACGCCCGTATTTATGCCGGTCGGCACCGCCGGCAGCGTCAAGGCGATGACCCAGCAGATGCTGGAGGAGATGGACGCCCAGCTCCTGCTGGCCAATACCTACCATCTTCTCCTCCGGCCCGGCCCCGAGGTCATCCGCGAACTTGGCGGCCTGCACCGCTTTATGAGCTGGCCGCGCGCCTTGCTCACCGACAGCGGCGGCTATCAGGTGTTCTCAATGAACACCATCCGCCACATCACCGAGGACGGCGTGACTTTCTGCTCCCACCTCGACGGCAGCCAGCAGTTCCTCTCCCCGGAGAAAGCCATCGAAATCCAGGCGGCTCTGGGCGCCGACCTGATTATGGTTCTCGATGAGTGTCTCGCCTACCCCGCCAGCCGCGAAAAGGCGCGGCAGTCGATGGAGCTCACTCTCCGCTGGGCGCGCCGCTCGCAGGCGGCTTTTGCCCAACTGGCCTCAGGGGCTAAAGCCCTTGGGGATTTCAAGGCTCAAACGGCGGGGCTAAAGCCCCGCCCTACCAAAACACGATCCGGCGTTAGGCCGCCGGGACGGGAAGCGTGTTTGGGGGGGCCGGACTTCCGCCCGGCTGTAGGGAGCCTCAAAGCACAACGGGCTTTAGCCCCTGAGGCCAGTTCTCCTCTCAGTCGGCAGGCACTGTTCGGCATCGTCCAAGGCGGCACCTATGCGGAGTTGCGTCGCGAATGCGCCCGACGCCTAGCGGAGATGGATTTTCCCGGCTACGCTATCGGCGGCCTGGCAGTGGGCGAGCCGTCCGCCCTGAGCTACGAAATCACCGAGGTCACGGTGCGCGAACTGCCCGCGGAGAAGCCGCGCTACCTCATGGGGGTGGGCTACCCCGCTGACCTGCTCGAATACGCCCGCCGCGGCATTGATCTGATGGATTGTGTCCTGCCCACCCGCAACGCCCGCAACGCCTGCCTCTTCACCTGGAGGGGCAAGCTGCATCTGCGTAACGCTGCCTACGCCCGCGACCCCCGCCCCGTGGATGAGCGCTGCGCCTGCGCCGTCTGCCGGCGCTACTCCCGCGCCTACCTCCGGCATCTTTTCAACGCCGGCGAACTCTCCGCCGCCATCCTGGCCACCCACCACAACCTCTACTTCTACCTCGACATCATGCGCCGCATCCGCGCCGCCATCCGCGACGCCTCGCTCGACCCCTTGGCCGCCGAACTCAAACCCACCGAGCTCAGCGAAACGCAGTCATGAATTTCAGCCCACGAGAGCCATTCGCCCGTTTGAGGCAGGACAGACAGGAATGTCTGTCCGGCCAGGAAGAACAAAAGAAGCGCGATCGGCCGGCCAGGCATTCGTGCCGGTTTCTAAGTTCGAGGGGAGCCTTGACAGCGGCGGGGAGGTCGGGCATTCTATCCCGTCTGCGGAAGCGAAACTGCCCTTGGTCGTGGCTGCCGGTAGGACGTGAACGTCTCCCCTCGGGTTCGGGGCGGTTCGCTTTTATTTAGACCAGGAGGGAAACCGCTTGCTTGCTGCATTGGTGGGGCCGTTGACCGCGGGGCTGGCCCAGGCCGAGAAGTCCAGCGGCTGGGTGGCGTTTCTCCCCATCCTGTTTATCTTTGTTATCTTCTACCTTCTTCTCATCCTGCCGGCGCAGCGGCAGCGCAAGCGTCAGCAGCAGATGCTGGCCGCGCTCAAGACCGGTGACAAGGTAATCACCAACGGGGGCATCTACGGAACCGTCGTCGGCCTGCGCGGCAGCGTAGTGCAATTGCGCATCGCCGACCAGGTACGCGTCGAAGTGGCCCGCTCCGCCATCGCCGGCCTGCAACCCCAGAGCGAGGAAATCGCCAAGAGTTAGCCGCCCACCGCTACCACGATGAACCCCAACCTCCGCTGGAAGGCCACCATCATCCTGGGCGTGGTGCTCATCAGTCTGTTTGGCCTGCTCTGCTTTCGCAAGTCACCCGAGGGGAAGGCGGCGTTCTACTTCCCCCGCAGTATCGAGGATCTGCGCACCAACCTCGCCGAACGCATCAAGCTGGGCCTTGACCTCCGCGGCGGCATGCACCTCATCCTCCAGGTGCAGGTGGAGGAAGCGGTCAACAGCGAAACCGACCAGTTGGCCGAGCGCTTGCGCATCGCCCTGCGCGAGCAGGACATCACCTACGAAACCGTGCGCCAGATCGACCGCACCCGCGTCCAGGTGACCGGCATCCCCGCCGCCCAGCTTGGCCCCGCCCGCGACTTTCTGAACGATACCTACCGCCGCCCCGACTATGTCATCGGGTCGCTGACCGGGGAGCAGAGCGGCTTCGTCGTGGAGATGACCCCGAGTCTGCAGTCCCGGATTCGCCAGGACACGCTGCGCACCGCGATTGAGACCCTGCGCCAGCGCGTGGACGCCCTGGGCGTCGCCGAACCCACCATCGCCGAGCACGGTCGCGGCGAATGGGAAATTCTGGTGCAGTTGCCCGGGGTGGACGACCCCGCCCGCGTCAAGGGCATCCTGCAATCCACCGCCATGCTGGAAATCAAACTGGTCACCGACGGACCCTTCGCCACTGAAGGCGCGGCCCTCGCCCAGCACGGGGGCATCCTGCCGCCCGATTCTATGCTGATGCGCTCCTCCCCCGGGGGCAACGGCAACCAGTGGTATGTGGTCACCCGCAGCTCGGTGGTGACCGGGCGCGACCTCCGCAACGCCCGCGCCGAAATCAACCCGGAATTGCCCGGCACCTACCAGGTCTCCTTCACCTTGAGCCGCGACGGCGCCGCCCGCTTCGGCCCCTTCACCGAGCGCAACATCAACCGTCCCTTGGGCGTGGTGCTCGACAACCGCATCCAGTCGGTCGCCAACATCCAGAGCCGCATCGACGATTTCGGCCGCATCACCGGACAGTTCAACTTGGAGCAGGCGCGCGATCTGGCTCTGGTGCTGCGCTCCGGGGCCCTGCCCGCCTCCATCAAGTATCTGGAAGAGCGCACCGTGGGCCCCTCCCTCGGGGCCGACTCGATTCGCGCCGGCTTCACTGCTGTCGTTGTCGGCTTTCTGGCCGTGGTGGCCTTTATGCTCTTCTACTATCGCCTCTCCGGCGTGAATGCGGTCGTGGCGCTGATCTTGAACCTGATCATCCTCCTGGCGGTGCTCGCCTATTTCGGCGCCACCTTGACCTTGCCCGGCATTGCCGGCGTTCTGCTGACCATCGGCATGGCGGTGGACGCCAACGTGCTCGTCTTCCAACGCATCCGGGAGGAACTGCACCTGGGCAAGAGCGTGGTGGCCGGGGTGGAGACCGGCTTCAACCGGGCGGTTACCACCATCTTCGACACCAACGCCACCACTATCGTCGCCGCCGTCTTCTTGTTTATGTTCGGGACCGGGCCGGTGAAGGGCTTCGCGGTCACCCTGACCATCGGTCTGTTGGCGAACCTCTTCACCGCCGTTTATGTCTCCCGCACGATTTTCGAATTTGTCCTCAGCCGCCAGAGCCGTCTGGCGCCCGCGCAACCGGCCACCTTGAGCATCTGAGATGGAACTGTTTCGCGAGCCCAACTTCAACTTCCTGCGCTGGAAGTGGCACTGCATGGCGCTCTCGCTTCTGCTGCTGGCGGCGGGCATCGGTTCCCTGGTGGCGAAGGGCGGACCCCGCTATGGCATCGACTTCAAGGGCGGCACGCTGGTCTACCTCAAGTTCGGCGCCGCCCCCGATGCGGATCGCATTCGCGCCGAGCTGCGGGAGCAGGGGCTGGCCTCCAGCACCATCCAGCAGTACGGCCGGCCCGAAAACCACGAGGTCATCATCGGCCTGGAGCAGCAGGGCTCAGAAGAGGAAGAGCTCGACACCGGCCGCCAGGCCATCGTGACAGCCCTGCGCGCTCTCTACGCCGTCCCCACCGATCAGATCGACCTGAACAACCTGGGCACTGACTCTCTGCGCCAGGCGCTGCTGCGCCTCGACCCCATCGGCTTGGCCGACCGCCCCACAGAGGCCGAGGCCCGCTACCGCGAAATCGCGGAACGAATCGTCGGCTTCCGCGATGGAGAAAGAGGAGGGCTGCTGCGAGACTTTGAGGAGTTGCGGGGCCTCGAAGGGGTGCCGCCCGTGGTGGTGAACACCCTTGAACAACAGGCTTTCCTCTCCCCCTTCGTGGTGCGCAACGCCGAAGTGGTGGGGCCGAAGGTGGGCCAGCAGCTCCGCCAGCAGGCCTTGATGGCCACCGCCTTGGCCCTGGGCGGGGTCATGCTCTACATCGGGTTGCGCTTCCGCCAGTGGGTCTACGGCAGCGCGGCGGTGATCGCCGTCTTCCACGATCTGCTCATCACCGGCGGCGTCCTCTCCCTGTTCAATTACGAGTTCAACCTCAACATTGTGGCCGCTCTGCTCAGCTTGGTGGGGTTTTCCGTCAACGACACCATCGTCACCTTCGACCGGGTGCGCGAAAACACCCGGCTGCGGCGGCGGGAGCGGTTTGTGGACCTGGTCAACTGCAGCATCAACCAAACCCTCAGCCGCACCGTGATCACCTCAGGGTTGACATTCCTTACCGTACTCGCGTTATTCTTTCTGGGGGGTGAGGTGCTGCATGGCTTCGCCTTTACCTTGGTGGTCGGGACCTTAGTAGGGACTTATTCCTCTATCTTCATCGCCAGTCCAATTGTGGTAGGATGGATAGGGAGACGGCAGGCCGCGGAGCGGCGGAGTGGTCCCGCTCCGGGTCAGCGGAGCCCGGCTCCACCGCGGAAGGCCAGCGGAGCCGGGAGAAAGGGGCGCTGAGGAATGTTTGATTACATGCTGGAATCCTCGCCGATGAAGCGGAAGTCCCGCAACCCCTGGGCCTTCGCTATCTCACTGCTGCTGCAAACCCTCATGATCGGGGCGCTGATTCTCATCCCCTTGCTCTACACCGAGGCGCTGCCCAAGCAGGCGATGCTCACCTGGCTGCAGGCCCCGCCGCCCCCGCCCCCCCCCCCCCCCCCGCCAGCCCCGAAGCCGGTCAAACGCGTGGTGCGCCGGGTCGTGAGGCTGATGAAAGCCGGCCAGTTGCGCGCCCCCCGAGAGATCCCCAAGGAAATTACGATGATCAAAGAAAAGCCGCTGCCGGAGGACGATTTCGCCGGCGTGGTGGGCGGCGTGCCCGGAGGCGTTCCCGGCGGGGAAGCCGGCGGTGTGCTGGGTGGGGTGTTGGGCGCTCCCACGGCTGCGCTTCCGCCCCCCCCGACGCCGAAGCGGATCCGGGTTAGCTCCGGCGTGCAGGAAGCCAAGCTGACCCGGAGAGTGCTGCCTGTCTATCCCCCGATTGCCAAGCAGGCGCGCATCCGCGGCACGGTACGCTTGGAGGCCATCATTGGCAAGGACGGCGCCATTCGGAATCTGCGCGTGGTCCAAGGCCACCCGCTGCTGGTGCAAGCCGCCTTGCAAGCTGTGCAGCAGTGGCGCTACGAGCCCACGCTGCTGAATAACCAGCCGGTGGAGGTGGTGACGATAATTGATGTCATCTTCCGGCTGAATTAGGAGTCCCGCAATTCACTTCGTGAATCTCATTCACCGCATTCGCTGGTGGAAACTTGGGGAGGAGTAACGCTTATGCTCGCTAATCTGTATCTTTTGGGGTTCTGGCTCTTGCAAGAAGCCCAGCCGGTGCATGGCTGGGACCTCCGCAGTATGTGGGGCGCGATGGGCTGGCCCGCCCGCGTGGTGGTCTTCATTCTGGGCATTATGTCGGTCTGGTCGGTGTCGGTGATGATTGAGCGCGCCGTCACCTATGCCGCCGCCCGCAAGCAGTCCCGCTATTTCGTGCAGGCGGTCGCCGGCGCCCTCCGCGAAGGCAAGCTCGACGAAGCCATCCGCATCGCCGAGCGCAACAAGAAGAGTCACATCGCCAAGGTGGTCGCCTCCGGCCTGGCCGACTTCCAGGCCTCAACCGGCTTGCCCGAGGATGAGATCATCGAGGCCAGCAAACGCGGCCTGGAGCGCTCCGTGGCCATCACCCACGCCGAGCTCAAGCGCGGCCTGGGCGGCCTGGCCACCATCGGCGCCACCGCCCCCTTCGTGGGCCTGTTTGGTACCGTGCTGGGGATCATCAATGCCTTCCGCGAAATCACCGCCCAGAAGACCACCGGCTTGACCGCGGTGGCCGGCGGCATCGCCGAAGCCCTGGTGGCCACTGCCTTGGGCTTGTTCGTGGCCGTGCCGGCCGTGTGGATGTACAACTACTTCACCGGCAAAATCGAAGCCTTCGACGTGGAGATGGACAACAGCTCCAAGGAGCTGATCAACTACTTCATCCTGCGGCGGAAAAAGTAGATGGGCTACAAACCCAAAACCCCCGATATCATGCCCGACATCAATGTAGTCCCCATGGCGGACGTCATGTTGGTGCTGCTGATCATCTTTATGGTGGTCACCCCTATGATGCAAATGGGCTTCAGCGTGGAACTGGCCAGCACGGAGAATCCCCGCGAGATGCCCGACGCCGACCGAGAAGACGCTGTGCTCATCGCCATCACCCGGGACGGGCGCGTTTATCTGGGCACTCAGCAGATCACCTTCGAGCAGATCAACGAAAAGGTACGCGACCGCCTCCTCACCCCGCTGGGCAAGACCGTCTATGTCAAGAGTGATGCGCGGGCACGCTACCGGGACGTGGTTCGGGTGGTGGATGAAGTGCGCGCCACCGGGGTGGACAAAATCGGTCTGCTCACCGAAAAGATAGAGCGAAAGCGGCGGCCACCCGGGTTGGAAATGCCGGTCAGGCCCGGCGCCACTCCCTAGGGCGCCACCAGGAGGAACGCAGAGATGGGAATCGCAGGCACGGGCGGGCTTCCCAAGGGAGCAATGTCGGAGCCAAACATCGTGCCCTTGATTGACGTGCTCCTCGTGCTGCTCATCATCTTCATGGCCATTACCCCGCTCACCCCCAAGGGCTTGGATACCCTCGTCCCCCAGCCGGCGCCGGAGGAGCAGCAACCCGACATCACCGCGCGCACCATCGTCATCCAGGTGGAGTGCGTCGAGCTCGCCCTCCCCCGTTGCCCGCGCACGCGAGTCAAGATCAATCAGGAGGACGTGGAGTGGCGCAGGCTGGGCGCGCGCTTGGAGCAAATCTTCAAGACCCGCGCGGAAAAGGTGGCCTTTGTCAAGGGATCCGACAACCTGGAGTTCTGGGAAGTGGCTCGGGCGATCGACATCGCTCGGGGCGCCGGTATTGACAAAATCGGTTTGATCACCGCCAAGATCGAGAGGGTTGAGTAGCCCCGCCGCCTGGCTGCCTCACCCCCAACTGCATTTCGGTAAGGAGTGTCTGCATGCGTCGTTCTCTCACGCTGGGTCTGGCTCTGAGCCTGCTGGCCCTGGTGTTTCTCGCCGGCTGCAGCAAACTCAGAGCCCGCGACGAACTGAATAAAGGGGTGCGCGCCTACAAGGCCGGAGAGTTTGAAACGGCTGTCGAACACTTCCAGCGCGCCATCCAGCTCGACCCCAGCCTGATCAATGCCCGCCTCTATCTCGCCCGAGCCTACACTGACCAGTTCGTCCCCGGCTCCCCCTCGGACGAGAACAAGAAACGGGGCGAAGCGGCCGTCCGCTGGTTTGAAAACGTTCTGGAAATCGACCCCCAGAACGTCATCGCCCTCTCCTCGATTGCCAGCCTGTACTATGGGATGGCGCGGGCGGAAAGCGACTGGGAGAAGGCGCGCGGCTTGTTCGAGAAATCGAAGGAGTTGCGGCGCCGGGTGATCGAAGTAGAGCCGGAAAACCCGGAGCACTACTACTGGATCGGAGCCATTGACTGGGGCATCGCCTACAGACCCCGCAACGAGCTGAGAACCAGCCTGAAACTCCGGCCCGACCAACCCCTGCCCCGCCGCCAGCGGCGCCAACTGGCCGAGCAGAACAGCGAAGTGGTGGATGAGGGTATCCAGGCGTTGGAGAAGGCGCTCGAGATCAACCCAAAGTATGTGGACGCCATGACCTACCTGAACTTGCTCTATCGGGAGAAGGCGGACATCGTCGACAGCCCGAAGGAGCGGGAGCACTTCCTTCAACTCGCCGACCAGTGGTACGAGCGGCAGAAACGCTTGCGGGAGCAGATCCAGGAAGCCCCCGCCGCCAGCTAGTGCCGGCCCACGTGGTTGGGCCTAATCCTTCGCCCTTCCCTTCCACTCCATAGCCGATATTCTCGGGGCCCCCTCTCGTTAGTGGAAACGGCCCGCGCCGGCTTTCTGCTAGAATAGCGGTAGGGTCGCCGGAGCGAGCGTTCTTGCTTTCCGGGACACGGCGCCATGCGCGAGCAACGCCCCACCCTGAACCAGGAGGTTGGCACGCAAATCCTGACCGTTACTCGCTTTGAGGAGCTGCTCCGCAAAGTCCAGGAGTACCGGCCCACGGATGACCTGAACCTCCTGCGGCGAACCTACGAGTTTTCCGCCCGCGAACACAAAACCCAGACGCGCGCCTCCGGTGAGCCCTACCTCTCCCACCCGCTGGAAGTGGCGCACCTGCTGGCCGAGATGCGTCTGGACGTCACCTCGCTGTGCGCCGGCCTGCTTCACGACGTAGTGGAAGATACCCAGGTCAGCCTGGACACCATCCGCCAGCTTTTTGGCGCGCCCGTCGCCCACCTGGTGGAAGGGCTCACCAAGATCAGCCGCCTGGACTTCTCCACCCAGGAAGTGCGCCAGGCGGAAAACCTGCGCAAGATGCTGCTGGCCATGGTGGACGACGTGCGCGTCATCCTCATCAAGCTCACCGACCGTCTCCACAACATGCGCACCCTGGGCTACGTTTCCCCCGACAAGCGCGAACGCGTGGCCCGCGAAACCCTGGAGATTTATGCCCCCATCGCCCACCGCCTGGGCATGGGCAAAATCCGCAGCCAACTCGAAGACCTAGCCTTCCGGGCGCTGGAACCGGATGAGTACGCCGGCATCCGCCAGCAGCTCGAAGACAAGCGCCGCTTGAACGAAACCTTTCTGGCCGGCGTGCAAACCGTGGTCGCGGAGGCCATGGAGAAGAACGGGATTGCCGCCCAGGTTGAAGCCCGCATCAAGCGCCCCTATTCCATCCACCAGAAAATGACCCGCCAGGGCGTCACCTTCGACCAACTCTACGACCTGCTGGCGGTGCGGGTAATCACCGACTCCGTCAAGAATTGCTACGCCGCTCTGGGCGTCATCCATCAGCTCTGGCGGCCCGTCCCCGGCCGCTTCAAAGACTACATTGCCATGCCCCGTCCCAACCTCTACCAATCGCTGCACACCTCTGTGATCCACTCCTCCGGGCAGCCCTTCGAGGTCCAGCTCCGCACCCACGAGATGCACCGCGTATCCGAACAAGGCATCGCCGCGCACTGGCGCTACAAGGACGGAGAGGACGTCACCCCCGAAGACCAACAGCGCATCGCCTGGCTCCGCCACCTGATTGACTGGGCCCGGGAGATGCAAGACCCCAGCGAATTCCTCTCTACACTCAAAGTGGACCTCTACCCGGAAGAGGTCTATACCTTCACCCCCAAGGGCCGGGTGATTGTCTTGCCCCGTTACGCCAGCCCGGTGGACTTCGCCTACTCCATCCACACCGAAGTCGGCCACACCTGCGTGGGCGCCAAGGTCAACGGCCGCCTGGTGCCCCTGCGCTACCGCCTGCAGAACGGGGACATCGTCGAGATCCTTACCCAAGCGGGCCACACCCCCAGCCGCGACTGGCTCAGCTTTGTTCGCACCTCGCGCGCCCGCAACAAAATCCAGCACTGGATTCGTTCCCACCAGCGCCAACAGGCCGCCGCGCTGGGCCGCCGCCTGCTGGAAAAAGAAGCGCGGCGCCACCAGTTCAACCTCAAGAAGGTGGGCGAGGCCGAGTGGGAGCAGCTCGCCCGCGAGCATGGCTGCCAGCAGGTGGAGGAGCTCTACGCCCGCGTCGGCTTCGGCAAGTACGCTCCCCGCCAGCTTCTTTCCCGGCTCAGCGCCCAACCGTTGCCCGAACGGCGGCGCACTGTCCCCCGCCCCCTGGCCAGTCTGCGCGACAAGGTCGAGCGGGTGTTTCGTCTCCAGGAAAAAGGGGTGCCCCTCCACGAGCAGGATCTGATGATGTACCGGGCCCGCTGCTGCAACCCCATTTGGGGGGAACCGGTAGTGGGCTACATCACTCGCGGCCGCGGCATCGCCGTCCATGCCAAAGAATGCCCCAACGTGCAGAATCTCCTCTACGATGTGGAGCGCCGCATCGCAGTGGAGTGGGCCGAGGGCGCCGCGGAATCCTACCCGGTGCGCCTGGCCATCCGCACCAGCGACCGGCCCGGCTTGCTCACCGCCATCAGCGGCATCATCGCCCAGCAGAATTGCAACATCCGCACCGCGGAAGCCCGCACCAGCCCCGCCGATGCCACCGCAGTGATTGAGTTGGTTTTTGAGGTTCAGGAAAGGAAACAGCTCGACCGTATCCTCGCCGCCATCAAAAAGATCCGCGGCATCCACGACGTCAGCCGCCTGCTGCGCTTGTAATCCGCATGACCCCGGCGGCGCCGCTGACCCCCAGGCATACGCACGGCCCGCGGCTCACTTTCCCCGCGCGCGCCCTCCGGCCCGCTCCGTGCGGAGTCCTCCTTCTGGCTAGCACCTGGCTGCTGGCACCCGCTCCGGTCGCGGCGCAGTGGGGGGTGGAACGCGTTGACCTCAACGCCCGCATTGACCCCGGCGCCCACGCCCTCTACGCCAAGGCCAGCCTCGTCCTCCGCAACCGCAGCCGGGAGATGCTCAACACCGTCGAACTTGCCTTCCCGGCGCCGCTGGGCTCGCGCATCCAGGTCAAGAACGTCTGGGACCGGCGGGGCGAGCTCCCCTGGCGCTCGGACCCGGTCGAAGCGAAGGAACCCCGGTTGCTGCTGATGGGTTTGCGCGTCGCTCTGCTCCCAGGAAAAAAACTGCTGGTGGTGGTGAGCTACGATGTGGATCTCCAAAGCTTCACCGTTGCCAAGGCCGCGCTGGTGCTTTGGGCGGACGGCGCCCGGCTCGAAACCACGGGTTGGTACCCGCTTCCCACCGACTCCGGCCGTACGGTGCCGCGGAGGCTGCGCCTGGCCATCCGCCTCCCCAAGCAGTGGCGGGTGGTCGCGCCGGTGAGAATCAAACAACTCCGCAACGGTACCGCCCTGGCCAGCTACGAAGTCGAACTCAACCGCGTCGAGCCCAGCCAGCTCCTTCTGCGGGCTGGCACCGCGCCGCCCCCGTAGGCGGGTTCCCGGCCGGACGGCGAGAAGATAATCTCTTCAGAAAATCTGTGAAACAAGGAGAGAACCGTGAAACAACAGATATCAACCACAGCGGCCCCCAAAGCCATCGGTCCCTATTCCCAAGGCGTAAAGGCCAATGGCTTTCTGTTTCTGTCCGGCCAAGTGCCCCTGGACCCCGCCCGTGGCCAGGTGCTCAGCGATGACATCCGCGTACAAACCGAGCAGGTGCTGAAAAACCTGGCGGCGGTGCTGGAGGCGGCGGGGAGCTCACTGGCGGCGGTGGTAAAGACCACGGTCTTCCTCGCCGACCTCAACGACTTCGCCGCCATGAACGAAGTCTACGCCCGCTTCTTTCCCCAGGATCCACCGGCGCGGGCCACCGTGGAAGTGGCGCGCCTCCCCAAAGAGGCAAAGGTGGAAATCGACCTGATTGCGATCGCGGAAAACTAGGGGGAGGAAAACCGGGTGGTCAGGCGACCTTCTGCACCCGCCCGCTGCGAATGCACGCGGTGCAGACCCGCACCCGCTTTTGGACCCCGTTGACTTTCACTCGGATCCGCCGGAGGTTAATATTCCACCGCCGCCGGGTGACGTTATGGGCGTGCGAAACCTGGTTGCCGTAGCTCGGCCCCCGACCGCAAATTTCACAGCGTTTCGCCATCGGTTTCGTCTACTCAGCCAAGAAAATAACTGCTCGGTAAGGGCCCTACCATAGCAGAAACAGCCCTAAAAGACAACGGCGTCGCCAGCGGGCGGAATCGCCTACTCGCGATCGCCGGTTGGGTCGCGGCCTTAGAACCGGAAGCGACATTGATTTCAGGCAGACAGAATTGTCGGCCCCAGCAAGCCAACTCTTTTTTATTTTTGGTGGCGCCGACACTCTTGTCTGCCCTGGCGCCTCCGCGTTCCGCCCTTCGCTCCCCAGCAGCCGCCGGCAGGGCAGCCACGGAGCCGTGGTCTGAGACAGGGAAAAAACATCTCTAAGCAAAATGGTGGCAACCGCACTAGAATAGAGTCTCGATGAGGAGTCGCCGCAATTGCGTCCTCTTGTTGCTGGGGGTGGTGTGGCTGACGGGGTGTCGCTCGCGGCCCGGGGCAGGCGACGAGCTCTGGGCAAAGGTCAACGGCCAACCCATCTACCGCTCGCAGGTGGAGAAATACTACGAACGACAGGTGAGCACCCTTCCGGAACCCCTGGCCGCCGACGAAGCCCTGGCGCGCAAGCTCAGCATCTTGAACGGACTCATCCAGAATGAAATCCTCTGGCAAAAGGCGGCCCAGGCGAGCCTGCTGGCGAGCGACGCCGAAGTGGAGGCTCGCATCCAGGAATTGCGCGCCCGCTTCGCCGAGGAAGAATTCCAGCGGCAACTGGACGCCCAGGGAATGACGCTCGATGACCTGAAGGTTGACCTGCGCCGCGAGATCGCTATCCGCAAGCTGCTCGACCTCCGCGTCGGCGCCGGCATCGAGGTGAGCGAACAGGAAGTGGCCGATTACTACCAGCAATACAAGAACCGCTTTCGCTTCGTCGAAACCCAATACCGCGTGGCTCGCATCCTGGTCACACCCCGTCGCGACCCCGAGGTGGGCAACCTCAGGAACGATGATGCCGTCACCGAAACCCAGGCCCGCCGCAAGACCCAGCTCATCCTCGAGCGCCTGCGCGCGGGCGACGACTTCGCGGAACTGGCCCGCAACTACTCGGAAGACCCCCTCACCGCCCTAACGGGTGGCGACCTGGGCTTCTTCCCCGAGTCGGCTCTGGCCGATTCGCACCCAGCGCTGCGCAACCGGCTCGAGCGGTTGGAGGTGGGCCAAATTGCCGGCCCGATCCGCACCCCGAAGGGGTACGAGCTGGTGAAGTTGCTCGAGCGGGAGCCGCCCGGGCAGCGACGCCTCTCCGACCCAGGCGTGCAAGAAGCTATCCGCGAGCGCTTGCAGCGCCAGAAACGCCAGTTGCTGGAGGCGGCTTACGTCGAGGAAGCCCGCAACCAGGCTCGGGTGGTCAACTACCTCGCCCGCCAGCTCCTCGAAGCCCGCCGCAGCGCGCCCTCGCAGCGTTCCGACTGAGTGCGCCCGACTGCCAGGGCTTTCACTTCAACTCACAGCCAATTCTTTCAAGCTTCCTTGCGGCCGGCCTCCCCCCGCAGGATTCCCTTCAGCCCAGTACGGGGGAACGACACTAGCCGGCCGGGCAGGCCTTCTCGCCCGCGCACAGCTGGCCGAACTCGCTGGTGTAAAACAGCGGCACGTCACAATACGCTCCCTTCTCCAGCGAGTACACCTCGCAGGTGTTGAACGGTCGGGAGTAGATGTGCAGGCTGACGGCTCGTTCGCCGTACTCAGCCAGGTTGAGGATCTGGTGGACGGGTTCGTCGGGATCCACGGCCAGCGGCGCCGTGGGAGTGATCAGCAATCTCCGGCTGGATTCCAACCGGCAGGTCTTTCTCTCCGGGTCGCGCTCCACGACGCGGTAGTTTTGGTTCATGAGCTTGCCAATCGGCACCGCCATCCAGCACTGCTGGTCGCGGTGGTTGTGGATGCGGCTCGTTTGCCCCACTTCCCAACAGATGGCGATCACTTCGAACAGCTCGTTCTTGAAAACCAGGTTGCGGGTGTAGTTGGTGGGGCTGAAGAAGAGGTATTGCCGGAGCGATTCGGGACGCACCGGATGATCCTTGATGTAGGAGTAGACCGCCTCCGGCCGGAATTCCGGTATCGCTGTCAGTCCCTGCACATATTGATCGACGCTAACCAACCGCGCTGCTCGCTCCACCATCGCTCCTCCTCCCCAAATGCGGGGCGGCCCGCCTGCCGGACGGGCAGGCATTCCGGCGGCGACTCGGACCGTTCCCACCCTCTTGTCATTCTGAGCGAAGCGAAGAATCTCTTCTTCAGCTGCTTCCCTTCGTTCAGCACAACAGTCCGGATTGGAACGGCACTACGCCACCACCAGCAGAACGTCACCGTGGTCCACCGTGTCCCCTTCGCGCACCTGAAGCTTTTCTATCACGCCTTTCTTCGGCGAGGGAATCTCATTTTGCATTTTCATCGCTTCCACCACCAGGAGCCCCTGCCCCGCTTCCACCGCCTGGTTGGCCGCCACCAGCACGCGAACCACTTTGCCCGGCATGGGCGCGGTCACCTTTTGCCGGCCGGACAACCCGATCGGGCCGCCGCGCCGTCCCGCCCAGCGCCGCGGGTTCTCCACCGCCACCACCAGGTCGGTGCCGCGCGTGTGCACTCGGTAGGTGTCTCCCAGGCGTTCGACGTGCACGACGAACGATTCCCCCTCCAGCAGCAGCGAGAAAACCCCCGGCGCCACCTCCACCACATCCACCCTGCGCGGTTGTCCTTCAACGGTGCATTCCCAGCCGTCGGGGCCCCGCCGCAACTCCAAGTTCTGTGGCGTCCCGGCGATGCTGATCTGAAACTTCATCGGGGCGCGCGCCGCAGCCCACTGACCGCCGACTCCCGCCCCGCCTGTTTCCATCGGCTGGGAGAAGACGCCGGCCCGGTGCCGTCGGGTGCCGGAGCGAGTTCGCTCAACGCCGCGGCCACCCCGGCGGCTTCCCGAACCGGAACTTGCACCGCCGGTCGGGGCGCCTCCACCAGCATCCGGTCGATCAGCTCCGTGTCCAGCTCCCCGCGGATGAACTCCGACTGTTGAACCAGGCGACGGAAGAAGGGAATGTTGGTCTGGATGCCGCTGATCAAATATTCATCCAGCGCCCGGCGGAGCCGCGCCAGGGCTTCCATCCGCGTGCTTCCCCAGCACACCAGTTTGGCCAGCAAGGGGTCGTACTCCAGCGGCACCGTCCAGCCTTCGTAGACGTACCCGTCCACACGCACCCCCGGGCCTGCAGGTCGCTCCAAGCGGTGGATGCGCCCGGGACATGGAAAGAAATTGTTGTCGGGGTCTTCGGCATAGATGCGGCACTCGATGGCCGCGCCCCGCCAGGCGATGTCCTCCTGCCGCCCAGCAAGGGTTTCCCCGGCCGCCAAGCGAATTTGCTCCTTCACCAGGTCGAGCCCGGTCACCAGCTCGGTCACCGGGTGCTCGACCTGCAGCCGGGTGTTCATCTCCAGGAAATAAAACTCGAATCCCCACTCACTGCGGGCCGAAGGAACCACGAGAAACTCCACGGTGCCGGCGTTGGTGTAGCCCGCCGCCCGGGCAATCGCCACGGCCGCGGCGCCCATCGCTTGCCGCAGGCTCGCTGCCTGTTCCGAGCTTGCCCTGCTTGTCCCGAGCAACGTCGAGGGAAGCGAAGCCGAAGGGCCCAGCCGGGGCGTCATCAGCGGCGACGGACATTCTTCCACCAGCTTCTGGTGACGGCGCTGTAGCGAGCACTCGCGCTCCCCCAGATGGATCATGTTGCCGTGCTGGTCAGCCAATATCTGGATCTCCACGTGGCGGGGCCGCTCCAGGTATTTCTCCAAGTAGAGCGCGGGGTCGCCAAAAGCGTTCTCCGCTTCCGAGCCCGCATCGCGCCAGGCCGCCGGCAACTGTTCGGGTGAGCGCACCAGCCGCATCCCTTTGCCCCCGCCGCCGGCGACTGCCTTGAGCACCACCGGATAGCCCAATGTCGCTGCCAGCTTCTCGGCTTCCCTAGGCGAGCCGAGCGCTCCCCGCGCCCCCGGCACCACGGGCGCACCGGCGCGCTCCGCCGCTTTGCGCGACTCAATCTTGCTGCCCAGCAGCTCCATCGCCGCCGCCGGCGGCCCGATGAAGGTGATGCCCGCCTGCTGGCAGGCGCGTGCCAGCGCGGAGTTTTCCGCCAGAAAGCCGTAGCCGGGGTGGAGCGCTTCCGCGCCGCTTTCCCGGGCGACCCCAATCAGCTTGTCAATGCGCAGGTAGCTTTCCGTCGACGCCGCCGGGCCGATTGCGTAGGCCTCGTCGGCCATCAAGACGTGCTGGGAAGCTCGATCCACCTCCGAGTAGACCGCCACGGCGCGAATCCCCAGTTCGCGGCAGGCGCGGATGATGCGCACCGCAATCTCGCCCCGATTCGCAATCAAAACCTTCCTGAACATATTCAGATTTCTTCTTTTCTCGCCTGCTAACCGTTCTCTTTTCTGCAACTTCCGTTTGCCAACCCCCCGGGGGCTAGTCTATCTCTTTGATAGCAAAGAAGCTAGGGGGTGAGATTTGTGGGAAATCCGGCTCCGCGATCGATTCTAAGCCACTTAATTGGCGACATTTCTGCCTCCCGTGGTTGCCCTGCTTCTTTAGCTCCACACATTACCTAGCATCCCAACTCCTTCACTTACACGCCCGGCCGCGTTTTGTCTACGGTTTTTGCGGTTTCTGCGGTTTTTGCGGAAGAAAATTTTTTCCTTTTCTCTTCAAGCAACTACGGGGCTGACGAACGGCGGCGCCGGGTTTCAACCCGGCTGAAAATTGCTAGCCACAACTAGGGATTTATCTCCTGAGGTCGCTTTGGCGGGTCGCGGCTTTTCGGAGCCCCGAAGCTTCAGGGCGCAGACCCCGCCTGCCCCCAGCTTGTCCCGAGCGAAGCCGAGGGGCAACGTCGAGGGGAGCTTAGTCGAGGGGCGCTCTTGCGCGGAGCCGCGCCATGAAAAGCTGGCGCGGGCTCGCCCCCAGGAACAGGTTGGCTGAGGTTGTCATGCTGAGCGCAGCGAAGCATCTCAGCGACGCACTCATCGCGGAATTAGGCCCTCAGGTGAGATTCTTCTCCCGCAGAGCGGGATCAGAATGACATGCGAATTGCTTTCCGTGCAACAATGGGCAACGTGGCCCCAAAGACCTATTACGTCTACATCCTAAGCAACAGCTCCCGGATGCTTTACACGGGAGTAACGAACAATCTTCGACGACGCATTCTCGAGCACAAGCAGAAACTCATCAAGGGCTTCACCAAGAAGTACAGCCTCACCCGCGTTGTTTACTACGAAACAACCACGGATGTTCGAGCAGCTATCGCCCGCAAAAAGCACATCCAGGGTTGGCTGCGGGCGAAGAAAATCGAATTGATCGAGCCAGTCAATCCAACCTGGAAAGACCTTGCCGCTGACTGGTTCCCCAAGGGTAAATCGAAACCTGCCGACTAGCTTTCTGTCTTCCTGAGCGAAGCGAAGGATCTCTTCGCTGCCGCAGGCCGTTGCCTGTCCTGCTTGCCCCGAGCGCAGTCGAGGGGAGCTTGCCGAAGGGCGGAGTCCGAGCAGACGCCCCAACATCCTCTTTCCAAATGCGACCAGCCGCTGCGCCTCCTTCGGTAGGGCACGGCTTCAGCCGTGCCGTTACCTCGGTCACAAATCAGTGGGCTTTAGCCCCTGAGGGAATCTTTGTCGCTCCGCTCTCATGACCTCCCCGACCGCCTACGGCAGTGAGGTCCTAAAGTCGAGTCGATTCCCCAACCTCGGGGCTAAAGCCCCAACCCGCCAGAAACCCTTGTCCAACCCAGTGGCTCCTGCCACTGGGTCTTTCAGCACCCGAAACCTAAACGCCCGCAGCATCATTCCTCCGTATCTCCCGTGTTGTCATTCCGAGTCCCGATTCCATCGGGACGAGGAATCTG
>JBHHYS010000020.1:0-31953 GCA_046757645.1 Terriglobia bacterium
TGCGCGCCGGGCGCGCCTACCAGCAGGCCACCGACTGGCACACCCGCCGCCCGCCGCTTACTTAGCCCGCGCCGGCACGGGCTCGCGCACGCGCTCGTAGTTGGTGAAGCGAACAATCAGGCGGGCGCGCACCGGCTGCCCTTGGCGGACGCGGATGACGTCGTCGGCGCCCACGTAAGTGGTGAACAGATAGTCGTCCACTGGTTCGCGGAAGATTTCTACGCGCTCAAAGTAACCCTTCAGGGCGCCCCGTCGGGGGCGGGTGGAGCGACTGCGTCCGAGGGCGCGGACAATGTCGAGTTTGTTGGTGTCCACCCAGACGACGCCTTCAAAGAAGCGCTCAAGGCCGTGGGGCACTTCGCGGGGGTCGAGGCGAAAAAGGTAGGTGTCGACCTCGTCCAGGCGCTCCCGGGACAAGTAGGTGATCTGGTAGCGGGGAATCTCCTCCGGCGCCAGGATGAACAGGGGAATAAACTCCAAGTCGGTGAGCTCAATCCGGCGAACATCCAGATAGAGCAGGTCGGTACGGGGGTTTTCCAGCACGCGGGCGCGGCGGCGGCCGCTGGCGTCAAAGCCCACCTCGGCCACCTGCTCGAACTCGCCCACCACCCGGTCGTCCTCCCCGAGCTCTTGAATCTTTACCCGCAAGCGGTAGCGGTAGAGGGCGTGGGCGGTCGCGTATTCCACCTCTTTCTCGGCGAAGCGGCGAACGATCTCTTCGAGGGGCGCGGAAGGCGCCTGGCTCTGGGGGGCGGCCGCCCCGGCAGTCAGCCACAGGAGGGCCGCGGGGAGAAAGCACAGGGGGCGGCAGCGCTCGGGGCTACGCACGGCAGAGAAGATAGCACGGAGCCCGCGGAAGGTTGGGGAGGATTCCCCCCCGGGGACACGGCAGGCGGGACGGGCCGGACAAGCGTCGCCCAGAGAAGTTCAAGCGGAGTCGTCCGCGAGGCCGGCGGCTAGGCGGGCGTTTCGCGCTCGACCCGAGGGCTCTTTTGAGGCGTCCTCTGGGTTAGCTCTGCGGGGGGCGCCGAAAAGGGCTGGGGAGTTCGTGAGCGGAGTTCCGGCGGTTGCGTAAGGCTCCAACCAAGACACCGGCGACGATGACTCCAGCCAAAATAGCTAGGGCATACATAGGGGACCTGTCACTCCTTTATAGGTTGAGTTTGGCTCGGGAACCGCGACCGCATCTGCTATTCCACCTGAGCGCCCGGGGAGTTCCCGGCTCCCCGCGCACTCGCGCCTGAAACCTTCTTGGCTTCTTACCGAGGAGGAAGCACTGCGCCAGAAGAGCCCACCCTAGCGGGAAGACAAAAAGGAAGCGAAGATTCTAGGGTCCCCCGGCGAGGTTGTCAAGCCCCGATTCCACTTTGCCCACTATAACTTTGTGCGGATTCACCAATCGCCTAGAATGACGCCCGCTATGGCGGCGCGAGTCACACAGCATCTGTGGACCTCAGAGGAGCTCATTGAAGACGCCGATGGGTAGCAAGTAGATATCACATCTCCGCCTCCCGTTTTAACGTTCACTTCTCTCGCTCATCTGCTCCAACAATACGAAAGACTTTTCATCAGCAGGAACCTGCGGTGTCCCGAGGCGTACAAGTTGTCTTTGAACCATACCAGTTTTTTCATCTGGTGAAACTTCGGAAAGGACACCAAACGGAATTTCTGCGGCTTCGGAACGCCTTTGATCTGAAGGCAGCGGCTTTGGTGAGGATGACGGCGCTTCGACGCCGCGTGGCTCGAGGTCAACCCGGACGCGGTGAGCGTACCGGAAGAAAAGAAAGCAAGAGAAGAAAAACAGGAGTAGCATCGGCGGGGCGGCGGGCGCTGGAGTCGGCGAACGGCGCCGGGGGGCGAAATGTTTGAGCGGCAGCGAGCGGTGATGACCGCCGCGGGCGTGGGCTACCTGCTGAGCGGCTTCCTGGTGTCGCTGAGCGCCGGCTCCGCCTATTCCGTCTCCCAGAAGGACCCCTATCGCCTCACCCGCGACTGGGACCAGTGGCTCACTCAGCGAAGCCAACACATCGGCGTGGGGGTGCTGGCCGGGCTGCTCTTGTTCACGGTGTTGCTGGCGGGGCTGCTGGTGTTTCTGGCCGTAGCCGCTCGGGCCCAGCGGCTCCATCCGACCTCCGCCACGCTGGGCGGGATTCTTCTGACCGCGGCGATGCTCTCCCTGGGAGCGGTGGCAGTGTGGATCGGCGTAATCGCGCCCTACGCCGCCCTGCAATACCAGTGGGCACCCGATCCCGCCACCCGGCAGGCCCTGCTGGTCGAAGCCCGCTTCGGCGAACATCTGGTGCGGCTGGGGCTTTGGTGCTTTCTGGGCTTCGCGGCGCTGGGCTTGTATTTCCTGGGCCGGGCGCTGCGTGGGGAACGGGGCTGGCTGCCGAGTGTGCTCAAGCTGGCGGCGGCGCTGATCCTGCTCCACCTCCCGGTGCAACTCTACCTGGCACGGGAAAGCCTGCTCAACGACCACTACGTCGGCTGGCTGGCGGTTCTCGATCAATTCCTGTTGTGGGGGAGCTTGGCGCTGGCTTGTTATTTTTGCGCTCGGTGGCTGCGAACGGTCGGGCGCACTCTGCCCCCGTAGTCACGTGAAGCGGCGGCCAAGGGAGGCCGTCGTCGCCCGGAGGGTGGTGCAGACCCGAACCTCCTCGCGTGCTGAGCCATGTTGAGCTACATCGCGGGCCTCGTGCTTTCGCTGCTGCCCGAGCGCTACCGCCGTCGGTGGTGGTCGGGGTCGAGCGTAAGTTTGCATCCCGCCGCTTTCACCTCTGGTCTGGCGCAGTTCCTCGGCTGTTTATTGATCTTTATCCTTCGCTACGTCGATTTTTTCCAGCGGCGGGTGCAGGACTTGGGCGGGCGGATGACCGATGCGGCAGCCGAGGAGTTGCTGCGCCGCAGCGATGTGCAGTACGGGATGGGATTTGTCACCACGCTGGAATACGCTTTGCAGCCACTTTCCTTGCTTCTGGTCTATTTCGCGCTGGAGGGGGCGGTGCGGCTCTGCGGCGCGGCTTTCACCGAGGAGATTCTGGGAACACTCCCCTTGCACGTGGTGGCATGGGCGCACGAACGAGTGGAGCGAGTGCGCGCTGAACGGGCCCTGGGGCCCAGAGTGGCGGACACGGTCGAGCGGGGCGACGGCAAGGAGTATGACGTGCGCATCGCCAGCTGTCGCCCAAAGTCGAACTGGGACCGGCTGGTGACGGTGGCCTTTGAAGAGGAGTTCTACGAGGTGGTGAAGGAGGAGCAAGGCAGCCCGCCCCGCCGCTTTGTCTATTTGTTGCGGAAGATGCCTCCGGGCAAGGTCATCCGCGGCCTTCACCACTACCGCCCCGACGAATCCCTGGAGAATCAATAGCGGAGCCAGCCGCGGCTTGACAATCCCGCCGCAGTTCGCATAGCGTCGAGCTTGCCTCAATCGCGCGCTCGCTTGCTGGGCTCGGCAGGCGGGTGGGAACCATGCCGCGACCCATCGTCACCCTGACCACCGACTTCGGCTCCTCCGATTACTACGTGGGAGCGATGAAGGGAGTAATCCTCAGCGTCTGTCCCGAGGCCGAGATCATCGACCTCTGTCACCACTGCCTGCCCTATGACGTCCTCGATGCCGCTTTCACCTTGGCGCAGAGCTACGCCTACTACCCGCCACGCACCGTGCACGTAGTGGTGGTGGATCCGGGCGTGGGCACCGAGCGCCGGCCCATCCTGGTGCGCGGCGACCGGCACTTTTTCGTGGCCCCCGACAACGGGGTGCTCACCCTCATCTACGCCCAGCAGGAGAAGCTCACCGTCTACCACATCACCAGCGAGCACTACTTCCGCCGGCCGGTCAGCCATACCTTCCACGCCCGGGACATCTTCGCGTCCGTCACCGGTTGGCTGGCCCGGGGGCTGGAGCCGCGGCTGTTCGGCGAAGAGATCAAGGACTACGCTCGGCTGGCGGTGCCCAAGGCGCAGGCAGTGATGGAAAAATCCTGGAAGGGGGTGGTGCTGAAGGTTGACCGCTTCGGCAACCTCATCACCAATATCGCCGCTGCCGACTGCCCCACGCTCTTCGCCACGCCCACGCCCCGCTTCAAACTCACCGCCGGGGGCAAGGAAATCACCAAGCTGCTGCCGAACTACGCCGCGGGCAGGGAGAATGAAGTTTTTGCCTTGCTGGGCTCTTCGGGCTACTTGGAAATCGCCACCAACCGCGGTGGCGCCGCCCGGCTGCTGGGCCTCAACCGCGGCGCCGAAGTCACCCTGGAACTCATCTAGACAAACCGCGGGTACCCCGCCGGGAATCCGCGCTACCCCACGAACCCGGTAGCGCAAGTTGCCCGAACGCCCTGGTGACGCGCCACCTCACGAACCCAGTAGCGCAGGTTGCCCGGACGCGCAGCGGACCGGGCTACCTGCGGCCGGCTCAGACAAACCGCGGGTACCCCGCCGGGAATCCGCGCGCTACCCCATCAATCCGGTGGACAAACCGCGGGTTGGCTACGAGCAACCCGCGCTACCCCGAGGTGCGGATGCGCTCGATTTTGACCCGGGCCACCCGCTGGGCGTCCATTTCCAGCACCGTAAAGCGCAGGCCGTCGTAGAGAAACGATTCGCCCCCTTGGGGGATGGCCCCCAGGCGATTGAGGATGAACCCAGCCAGGGTTTCAAACCCGGGCCCGGTGGGCAACTCGATGCGGTGCTGGTTTTCGAGGTCGTGCAGGCTGATGCGGGCGTCCAGCACCATCCCGCCTTCCGTCAGCCGGGCGGTGACCGGGGCGGCTTCGTATTCGTCCCGCACCTCCCCCACAATCGGCTCCACGATGTCGGCCAGCGTCACCATCCCCTGCACGCTGCCGTACTCGTCCACCACCAGAGCAATGTGGCGGCGCTTGCGGCGGAGATCTTCGAGCAGGGCAGCCAGGCGCTTGGTTTCGGGCACGAAGAGAACCTCGCGCACGAACTGCCGCAGGTCGAAGGGCGGCAGCGCCTGGCCGCGCTCGGCCCGCCGCATTCGCTCTCCGATGTGCTGAAAGAGGTCCTTGGCGTGCAACACCCCCACCACCTGCTCGGGGGTGCCTTCGTAGATGGGGTAGCGGCTGCGGCGGTGCTGGCGGACGACTTCGAGCGCCTGCTCCAGCGAGGCGTTTGCGGGCAGAGAGACCATTTGGGCCCGGGGCACCATCACTTCGCGCACCTGCACCTCGCCCAGCTCCAGCGCCCCTTCGAGCATGCGCGCCTGCTGCGGTGACACCACCCCGGACTCTTGCACCTGGGTCAACAACAGCCGCAACTCTTCAGCCGAGCGCACCAGCGCGTGCCCCACCGGGGCGCGGTAGCCCAGGACGCGCAGGATGGCGCTGCTGGCGCGCTCGAAGAGGTCAATCAGCACCCGGAAGCCCGCCATAAACACGGCCATGGGGCGGGCGATGACCAGCGCCACCTTTTCCGCCCGTTGCAGCGCCATGCTCTTCGGCACCAGCTCGCCCAACACCACGTGCATGGTGGTAATCGCCAGAAAGGCCACCGTGACCGCCACTGCGTGCGCCCAGGCCGTCGCCCAGGCCACGCCCACGCTCCGCAGCAGCGGCTCGAGCAATCCGGCCAGCGTCAGCTCCCCCAGCCAGCCTAGCGCCAGGCTGGACATGGTAATGCCGAGCTGTACGCCGGAGAGGATGCGGTCGAGCTCCTTCAAGAGGGACTCGACCCGGGCGGCGCGGGGGTCGCCGGCTCGCTTCAGCTCCTGGACGCGGGTGGGGCGCACCGCCACCAGGGAGAATTCGCAGGCGACAAAAAAGGCGTTGGCCCCCACCAGCAGCAACACCACGAAGATGTAAACCAGGAACACTTCTGCCCTTGGCTTGTCCTTGAATCTATGGAGCTATTCTACCACCCCAGCCGCTCTCCTCCGCTTAGCCCCCGGCGGGCAGCGGGTTTGGCCGCTGCGGGTCAGCATCCGCCCTTACAGGAGCCAGACGGGCAATTTCTCTGAAGGACCGGTGGGGCGGGAATTTTTTTCGCGCGCCGCCGGTGACCTTTCCGTCCTCGCCGCGTCTAACCCGATGAGGCGGGAGCCCGGCAGATGATACAGGGCGGACCAGACCTGCGGGTGGGGTTCAGGCAGTACGCTGGCGGAAACGGACATCCCGGATCCTCCAGGGAAAAAGATTATATCTCCGGGAACATTTTCGCTGCCCGCTTCGTATTCCTGAGTGGAAGTTAAGGGGAATGGGGAAAGCGAGGGTGCATGGTCCTCCGGTTGAATGAAAAGCTGACAATTGACAACCTGCGGAACTATCCCGCGGAAACCGTGGAGCGGCTGCGGGCGCTGCTGGCCGCCGGAGCCCTAGCCCACGCGGACCCCCGCCGCAAGAACTTCTACGAGCTGGAGAACGGCACCCGGGTTTTCTATATCCACGTCTCCCCCAACGGCGGCAAAGTCCTGCTGCTGGCCACCTGGCCCAGGGAGAACCCGCCCGGGGCCGCTCAGCGCAACGACCGGGCCGCCGACTAGCAGGGCTCAGCATACCCGGCGGCGCTACGCTTAGCGCCGAGCCGCAGGACGCCAAGCCCCTCACTCACACTCCCCCGGGCCGATTCGCCTCGCCAATCCTAAGCCGTCAAGCCCGGCGGCTCCCAGGCAGGCGCGATTGTTGTCCCCTCGCAACTCTTGCGCTAGGATGGCCGCGCCCGGTGGATGATGACGCGCGGTGGCAAACTTCTTCTCACTCTTCTGATTCTCCTTCTCCTCGGCGTGCTGCTCCCCGTAGGCTGGTTTGCCTGGCGGGCGTGGCGGGCGCTGCCGCCCTACGACGGGGAGATTCAGCTCAGCGGCCTCCGCCAGCCGGTGCGCATCCTCCGCGACCCACGCGCCGTGCCTCATATCTATGCCCGGAACCTGGAAGACCTCTTCCTCGCCCAGGGCTACGTCCACGCCCAAGAACGCCTCTGGCAGATGGACTTGCTGCGGCGCACGGCGCGGGGCGAGCTGTCGGAAATCTTCGGCCGCGGCACGCTCAGAGTGGACAAGGAGAACCGCCGGCTGGGCCTGGGGGCGGTGGCTGACCGCGCCGCCGACGCCCTCGAAGATGACACCCGCCGCCAGCTCGAAGCCTACGCCCGCGGGGTCAACGCTTTCATCGACTCCCACCGCGGCAATCCGCTGACCGCCCGCCTGCCGATCGAGTTCGCCCTGCTGCACTACCAGCCGGACCCCTGGCAGCCGGCCGACTCTCTCGCCATCGGCCTCAGCATGTTCAAGCTCCTCTACAACCGCTGGCGCACCGAACTGGCCCGCGCCCAGGTGGAGGAGCGCGTCGGGCCGGAGCGTGCCGCCGACCTCTTCGTCTCCCGCTCGGAGGACGACCACCCCATCGCTGAGCCGGTCAAGCGGCGGCGGCTGCGCCGCCCGCGGGTGTTTGTGGCTCACAGCCGCCGGCACTGGCTCGAGGAACTCTTAGCCGAGGGGGCTGCCGGAAGCCGCCGCCGGGGCGGGGCCAGCAACAACTGGGTGGTCGCCGGGGCGCATACCGCCTCCGGCGCCGCCATGCTCGCCAACGACACCCACTTGCCCCACAGCGTCCCCTCCATCTGGTTCATCAACCACCTCAAGTCACCCCAGGTGGATGTCGCCGGCTTCAGTTTGCCCGGGATTCCCTGGGTGATTATCGGCCACAACCAACGCATCGCCTGGGGGATCACCAACCTGATGGCGGACACCCAGGACCTGTTCATTGAGCGCTTCAACCCGGACGATCCCTCTCGGTATATGACCCCCACCGGCTGGCAGACCGTGCAGCGCCGCATGGAGCACATCGCCGTGCGCGGCAGCGATGACGTGGACTTCGAAGTTCTCGAAACCCGCCACGGCCCCATCGTCCGCGACGATGGTGACTTCAAGCTTGCCTTGCAGTGGACGGCGCGCGACCTCGGCGCCCTCACCCTTTCCTTCCTCGGCGTCAACCAGGCCCAGAACTGGGAGGAGTTCACCCGCGCCCTGCGCGACTACGGTGGCCCGCCGCAAAACTTCGTTTATGCCGACGCGGAGGGCAACATCGGCTACCACGCCGCCGGCCGCATCCCTCTGCGCCGCCGGGGCCGCGGCCAACTGCCCGTCCCCGGCGACAGCAACCAGTTCGACTGGATCGGCTATGTTCCCTTCGAAGGCCTGCCCCAGGCGTTCAATCCCCCCGAGGGCGTGCTGGCCACCGCCAATAACCGCGTCGTCCCCGACGACTATCCCTACCACCTGACCGACGACTGGATTGCCCCCGCCCGCATCGCCCGCATCTACCAGCTCCTCAAAGAGGAAATAAAATTCACCCCGGAAGACTTCCTTCGCATCCAGGGCGACATCCTTTCCCTGCCCGATCGCTTTCTCGCCAAGCAACTGCGGGCGGCGGGCGCGAAACTCGGCCCGCATCCGCCCAAGCGGGCGCAGGCGCTGGCGATGCTCGCCGACTGGGAGGGCTCGATGCGGGCCGACTCCCCTGCTCCCTTGCTCACCGTGACCACCCGCACCCGCCTGCTGGAAGAGCTCCTGCGGCCGCACCTCGGCGACGCCTGGCGCTCCTACTCCTGGCTGATGGCTCCTGTGTTTCTGGAGAAGGTGTTGTGGGAGCGCCCGGCGCGCTGGCTCCCGGAGAACTACCCCAGCTACGACGCGCTGCTGCTGGCGGGGCTCGACCGCGCCCTTGAGCAGCTCCAGCGCGAAACCCGCGTCGCCAGCGTCGCCCGCCTGCGCTGGGGCGAGCAGATGCGCGTGCGCTTCCGCCATCCGGTGGGGCGCCGAGTCAGGCTGCTGCGCCGGTGGCTTTCGGTGGGCGGTGCGCCGCAAGCTGGCGGGCGCTACAGCGTCAAGCAGACCGGGCGCACCTATGGGCCTTCGCAGCGCCTGGTGGTGGATTTTGCCGACCTGGACGCCACGCGGATGAACATCACCCTGGGTCAATCCGGCCACGTAGCCAGTTCTCACTACAAGGATCAGTTTTCCGCTTGGCTCGAAATGCATAGCTTCCCCGCACCCTTCACCGACGCCGGCGTCCAGCGCGCCACCCGCCACACTCTCCGCCTCCGGCCCCGGTAGCGCAGGTTGCCCGAACCCGGTGGGGACACACCACCTCACCAACCCGGTAGCGCAGGTTGCTCGGACGCGCAGCCGACGAGCTACCTGCGGCCCGCTCAATCCAAACCGCGGGTACCCTTCGGGGACCCGCGCTACCCACCAACCCGGTGGACAATCCGCGGGGAACCCGCGCCACCCCGGAACCCGGTTGTACAATTACCCCATGTCCCGACTGCGCCGCTTGGAAACCACTGGCAAAATCTTTTTCGTCACCTGCAACGTGGGCAAGGATGTGAACTCGCTTTCTCCCCCCGAGCGGGATCTGCTGCTGACAACAATCGGCCAGGCCCGCCAACGCTTGCACTTCCGCCTCTTCGCCTATGTCGTGATGCCGAATCACTGGCACGCCTTGATCCTGCCCGCGCCAGAACAGACCATTGGCGCTGTCATGCACACCATCAAGCGCACGTCGGCTCTTCACCTGAACAGCCGTCGGGGAACCACCGGTTCCCTGTGGCAGGCCCGGTTTTTCGATAGATTCCTGCGCAGAGTTAAAGACTTCAACGAAGCCGTTGACTATATCCACACGAATCCCGTGCGTGACGGCTTCACCTCTGAGCCGGGTTCCTGGCCGTGGTCGAGCTATGGTGGCTTCGCCGGGCGCCAACAGTTACTGCTCCCTGTTGATCGGATCAACCTGCCCCTCGATGCAACCCAGCGCATTTGACAAACCGCGGGTACCCTTCGGGAACCCGCGCCACCCACCAACATCAACCCGGTAGCGCAGGTTGCCCGAACCCGGTGGGGCCGCACCAGCTCACCAACCGGGTAGCGCAGGTTGCTCGGACGCGCAGCCGACGAGCTACCTGCGGCCCGCTCAATCCAAACCGCGGGTACCCTTCGGGAACCCGCGCTACCCACCAACCCGGTGGACAATCCGCGGGGAACCCGCGCCACCCCATGAACCCGGTAGCGGTTTGCCGGGACTCGCGGCTTGCGCTACAATCGCAGCGTGAGAATGGGGAGGGCGGATTCCCATGCCCAGCTTTGAATCTTCCTTGCACCGCCTGGAACAGATCGTCAAGAAACTGGAAGCCGGCGACCTGGCGCTGGACGAAGCCCTGAAGCTGTTTGAAGAAGGCATCCATCTCTCTCAACAGTGCCAGAAGCAGCTGGAAGAGGCGGAAAACAAAGTGGAGATCCTGCTCAAGAAAGCCGACGGCAAGGTGGTGGCGCGCAAGTTCGCCCTTCAGGACGCGCCTTCCGGGCGCACCCCGGAGAGGGCCGAACCGGCCGCCGCGGACGACGACCGAAAAAAGTCCCGCTAGCTCCCTCCCGCTGAGCCGCCTCAAACCCGATGAAGCTCGAAACCCGCCTCCATCAACACCGCACCCGCCTCGATCAGCATCTCGCCCGCCTCCTGCCCCCCGAAAACGCCCATCCGGAGCACCTCCACCGGGCCATGCGCTACGCCGTGCTCGGCGGGGGCAAGCGCATCCGCCCCATCCTCTGCATTGAAAGCGCCGTGGCGCTCTCTGGCCGCCTGACCGGCATCGAAGACCTCGCCGGCGCCATTGAATTCATCCACACCTATTCCCTCATCCACGACGACCTGCCCGCCCTTGACAACGACGACCTGCGCCGCGGCCAGCCCACCTGCCACAAAAAATTCGGGGAAGCCATCGCCATCCTCGCCGGCGACGCCCTGCTCAGCCTAGCTTTTGAAGTTCTGGGCCGGATGCGCCACCCGGCGCCCGGCCGCCGCACCCAAATCATTGCCGAGCTGGCCGCCGCCGCCGGCACCCGCGGAGGGATGATTGCCGGTCAGGTGGCCGATCTGGAAGCCGAAGGCCGGGAGGTTTCCCCCGCGCAGCTCGAATCCATCCACCGCTCGAAAACCGGGGCGCTGATTCGCGGCGCCGTGCGGGCGGGGGCAATGTTCGCCGGCGCCCGGGGTTCCAGCTTCGCGCGCTTGAGCGCCTTCGGGGAAAAACTGGGGCTGGGGTTCCAAATCGTGGACGACATCCTCGACGTCCGCAGTACCTGCGAGCGCCTGGGCAAGCCCACCGGGCAGGACGCGGCCCGCCAGAAAGCCACCTACCCCGCCGTGCACGGCCTGGGAAAATCCCAACAGTTGGCGAGCGCGCTGGTCGAAGAAGCCTGCGCCGCGCTCGCCCCCTGGGGCCGGCGGGGGAAAACCTTGCAGGAAATTGCCCGCTACCTCTTGGCGCGCACCGCCTAGAACCACCGCGGGTACCCTTCGGGAACCCGCGCTACCCACCAACATCAACCCGGGTAGCGCAGGTTGCTCGGACGCGCAGCGGACGGGCTACCTGCGGCCTGCTCAATTTTTCAATGCTTCGCTCCGGTTAGCCGGAGGGGCCCATCTGTCTGCCGGCTTGCCCGCACCCGGACGTGGCACGGCCGGACTCTCTGTGAAACAATCAGTCTATGCCTCGGGTGAGACTGGACAAGCTGGTGGTCGCCCGCGGCCTGGCACCCACTCGGGAGAAGGCCCAGGCGCTGATTCTGGCCGGGCAGATCGAGGTCAACGGCCAGCCGGCGACCAAGGCGGGTGCCCCGGTGCGCCCCGACGCCCGCGTCGAATTGGTTGGCGAGCCGCCCCGCTACATCAGCCGCGGCGGCCTCAAGCTCGAAGGCGCGCTCGGAGACTTTGGGGTTGACCCCGGGGGGAAAGTCTGCCTCGACATCGGGGCCTCCACCGGGGGCTTCACCGATTGTCTCCTCCAGCACGGCGCCCGGCGCGTCTATGCGGTGGACGTGGGCAAGGGACAGCTCGATTGGAAGCTGCGCCAGGACCCGCGCGTCATTGTGCGCGAAGGGGTGAACGCCCGGCGCCTGCAGCCGGCCGATCTAGGCGAACCAGTCGAACTGGTTACGGTGGACGTGGCCTTCATCTCGGTGGAAAAGATTCTCCCCGCAGCTTGCACCTGCGCGCAGCCGGGAGCGATTTTCCTGGTGCTGGTCAAACCGCAGTTCGAATTGAGTCGCCGCCAGGTGGGGAAGGGCGGGGTGGTGCGCGACCCGGCGCTGCACCGCCAGGCGGTGGAGAAGGTTTGCCGGGCCGCTGCGGCCCTGGGGCTGGAAGAGACCGAAGTGCGCGAGTCGCGCCTGCCGGGCGCAGAAGGCAACCGGGAGTTTTTTCTCCGCGCCGTCTTGCACCGAGTCGTGTAGAATCGCTACCAGCGTTCATTGTCTGTGGGCTCCTGGTTCGAGCTACCCAGGTGGGATATCAAGTACCAAGTACAATGAACGGAGCTCACCATGAAATTGCGCGCGGTTGGCCTCATCTCCAAGCCGAAGAAGGAAGACATCGCCGCCGTCGCCCCCCAGCTCCTCCGCTGGCTTGACCAACATGGCATCCAGGCGGTCTGCGACCGCGAGACCGTCACCTGCCTGCAGCAGAAAGACGGCACCCCGCGCGAGCAAATCGCCGCCCAGGTGGACCTGCTGATCGTTCTCGGCGGCGACGGCACCTTGCTGGCGGCCGCCCGCCTGGCCCAGCAGCACTCCGCCCCCATCCTGGGGGTCAACCTGGGCAGCTTGGGGTTTCTGACTGAAATCATGCTGGATGAGATGTACGACGCGCTGGAAGCCATCCTCGCCGACCGGCACCGCCTGGACGCTCGGCGGATGCTCGACGCGGAAATCGAACACCAGGGCCAACCCATCGCCCGCTACCGCGCCTTGAACGATATCGTGCTCCACAAGGCCGCCCTGGCCCGCATCCTGGACTTTGACGTTTCGATCGACGCCCGCTTTGTCTCCCGCTTCCGCGCCGACGGCTTGATTCTCTCCACCCCCACCGGCTCCACCGCCTACTCGCTCGCCGCCGGCGGGCCCATCGTCTTGCCCAATGTGGATGCCATAGTGGTCACCCCCATCGCTCCCCATATGCTCACCAACCGCCCGCTGGTCATCCCCGGCGAGAGCCGCATTGAAGTGCACGTCTACAATCCCGGCGAAGCCGTCTACGTCACCGTGGACGGCCAGGTGGGCGAAGAGCTGCGCAGCAGCGACCGCGTGCGCGTGCGCCAGTCCGACCGGGTCATCCAGTTGGTTGTCTCCCCCAACCGCGACTACTTCCAGATCCTGCGCAGCAAACTCCGCTGGGGGGAGCGGTGAGCGGTTCACCGCCAGACCCCGCCGCCAGCGGCCACTCGCACTTCGGCATCCTTCGGGGTCTCACCGCCCAGATCCTCATCGCCCTGGTGCTGGGGGGATTGATCGGCTGGCGCTGGCCCCACCTGGGCCAGCAACTCGAAATCCTGGCCACCATCTTCGTCCGCCTGGTGCTGGTGATCATCGCGCCGCTGATCTTTGCCACCCTGGTGGTGGGGATCGCCGGCTCAGGGAAACTGAAAAAACTGGGCCCCATGGCTGTCCAGGCCATCAGCTACTTCCTCATCGTCACCGCAGTGGCGATGCTGCTCGGCTTTGCTCTGGGCAACTTGCTCCAGCCCGGCGACGGTCTGATGCCGCCGACCGAGGCCGCCCAGGCGCCGCTCGTCCAGGAAGAAGAGTCCTTCTGGGTGCGGCTCTTCCCGCGCAGCATCGTTGCCGCCATGGCCCGCGGCGACGTCCTGCAAATCGTAGTCTTCTCGTTGCTCTTTGCGGTTGCCCTGGCCGCCAGCGGCACACGCGGCCAGGCGGTGCTCGACTTCTGCCGGGGGCTGGCCGAGGTGATGTATCGCTTTACCGACCTGGTGATGAAGCTGGCTCCAGTGGGGGTGCTGGGGGCGAGCGCCGCCCTGGTGGGCCAACATGGGCTGGCGGTGGGGAAGAGTTTTCTCTGGCTGACGATTGGCGTCTATGCCGGGCTGATTCTGGTCTTCTTCGGGCTCTACCCGCTGCTCTGCTGGGGGTTCCGCATTCCGGTGGGCGGTTTCTTTCGCGCCATCAAGGAGCCCTTCGCCATCGCCTTCGCCACCACCTCCAGCGCCGCCGCTCTGCCCAAAGCCATGGAGGTGATGGAGGGCTTCGGCGTGCCCCGGCGGGTGGTGGCTTTCGTGCTGCCTACCGGTTACAGCTTCAACCTGGCCGGCTCCAGCCTCTTTCTGGGGGTGGCGGCGCTCTTCGTCGCCCAGGCCTATGACGTGGGGCTCGGGCTGGGCGAACAGGCGGTGCTGCTGGGCACGGTTTACGTCGCCAGCAAAGGCATTCCCCTGGTGCCCCGGGGCTCGCTGGTGGCGCTGGTGGCCGGACTTTCGAGCTTCGGGCTGCCCGCGACCGTGGTGGGCGCGAGCTTCGGTTTCCTGCTCGCCATTGACCCCATCCTGGATATGCCCCGCACCGGGGTCAACGTCGGCGGCAACTGCCTAGCCACTGCCCTGGTCGCCCGCTGGCAAGGCAGCTTCAGCCAATCCACACGGTAGCCAGGCAACCTGCTGGGTCACCGGCGTCTCGCCGGTGCCACTACTCCCGGGTGACTTTCAGCACCACCACGGTGCGGTCGTCGGCATACTCGTCGTTCCCGGCGGCGTAACGGTCGGTGGCGTGCAGAATCCCATCGGCGATGTCCTGCGCCGAGCCCGCCACCAGTTCTCTCAGCAGCGCTTCCAGGCGCCCCATCCCGAACTCTCTATCCTGGTTGTCCACAGACTCGTGGATACCGTCGGAGCAGAAGACGACAGCGTCGCCCACCTGTAGGGCCAGCTTCTTCTGGTCGTAGCGGGTGTCGGGCAGGATGCCCAGGGGCACGCCGTCCACCTGGACCTCTTCCACCCGGCCCCCGCGCACCAACCACGGACGGGGAAAGCCAGCGTTGGCCACGGTCAAAATTTTCCTGCGGGTGTCGTACACCCCGAAGCTGAGCGCCACAAACCGGTTCTCCAGGCGGGGCTGCCGCAGGTAGTTGTTCATCAACTCCAGCATCTCCGCCGGGGGGCAAGGGTGCTGCACCACGTGGCCGCGGAGGATGCCGATGGCCAGCGAGCCGTAGAGCGCCGCAGGTGTGGCCTTGCCGGCCACATCGCCCACGGCGATGGCCCAGCGACCCTCACCATAGGGCAGAAAGTCATAGATATCGCCGCCCAAGTGCCGCGCCGGCTCGTAGGCGAAGGCGATGTCCAGCCCCGGCAGGCGCGGAGCCGCGTCGGGCAACAGGCCTTTCTGAATCTCGCGCGCGGTCCCCAGGTCGCGCTCCAGCCGCTGTTCCCCTTCGCGCACTTTTTCGTAGAGCCGGGCGTTTTCCAGGGCGATGGCGATCGAGGAGGCGAGCGTGGAGAGTATCTGCTCGTGCTGCTCGGTGAAGGCGTTGTAGTTGGTGCTCTCCAATTCAATCACGCCCAGGAGACGATCCTTGAACACCAGCGGCACAACCAGCTCCGAGCGCACATCGGTCTCGTGCGCGCACCGCACGTAGCGCGGATCAAGATGCACATTGGGCACGCGCAGCGGCTGGCGCAGCGCCGCCGCGGTGCCGCAGAGGCCCTGACCCAGGGGGAGTCCCGCCGCTTGCAAGACCCGCTCGCCGTCGCGCAGCAAAAAGGTGTGCTCCAACAGGTGGGTCTCCTCATTCCAGAGCATCACCGAGAATAATTGGTAGTCAATCAGCCGCTTGACCATCTGCGCGATCGTCCGCAGCAACTCCTCCCGGTCCAGGATGGAGGTCAGTTCCCGGCTGACTTCGTGCAGCAAGGAGAGGGTGCGCGCCTGCTCCCGCAGGTTTTCGTAGAGCCGCGCGTTCTCGATGGCGTTGGCCAAGTGCCCGGCCAGGAAAGTCAGAATCCGTTGATGGCTTTCGGTGAAGTAGTTGGGCTGGCGACTCCCCATGTCCAGCACACCAATGACCCGGTTCTTGACGGACAACGGAACGGTCATTTCGGAGGCAATGCCCTCGAAAGCATTAATGTAGCGGGGGTCACGGCTCACATCGCCGATGCGCACCGGCTCCCCGGTCTTGGCCACCGTCCCCACCACCCCTTGCCCCAGGCCGAACCGCCAGTGCTCAATCACTTCCGGGGGTTGGCCCACACCGAACCGGATGTGCAGCTCCTGGCCGAGCGGATCGAGCAGGTGGATGGCGAAGGTGTCATGGTCGATGAACTGCTTGACCCGCGCCGCCACTTTGCGCAGTACTTCGTCGAGTTCCAGGGTCGAGTTCAGCTCTTCCGCCACCTGCAGGAGGCAGTTGATTACGTTCGCTTCGCTGGTCGCCTGGGCGCAAGCGTCCGCCGCCGCCGGCCCACCGCTTTCGGTGGTCGCTCGCTTGGCTTCCGGGCCAGCCAATTTGTCTCTTAACACTTCGCCCATTGACTCAATTCCATTCTAGTCGATGTCCCTATATTCTACTTTGACGATAGCCACCGGGAAAGGTTGCCGCCCCCCTCGCGCAACCCGAACGCGCCGTTGGCCGGAGGGCCACGCGCGCGGGGGCCGCCAGCCTACTCGGCCCGGCAGACAACCCGGGTCAAGGTCTGGAAGTGGTAGCCCATGATGGCCAGGGTGATGGCGGTGTCGAAAGCGTGGCGGTAACGAGTAGCGGCTTCCAAGAAAAACTTCCAGTAGCAGGTGCGGCCCTCCCCCAACACTCCCTGCTTCACCATGGAACGCGCCAGGGCGACGTAGTCCGACAGCGAGCGCCGCCGGTGGTGCACGGGATGGTATTGGGCCAGAAATCGCCGCACCCGTTCATAGTACGCCTCCGGGTGGTAGATGCGCTCCAGGATGGAGCGGTAGCCCTCGACCAGCCGCTGGGGGTTCATCTTGGGAATAAAGTTGAGCCGGCAATCCATGTTATCCCCGTGGCCCTCGTCCACGATGCGGCCTTCCTTCAAGAGCCGGCGGTAGAGCTGGGTGCCCGGCAGCGCCAGCAGCAGCCCCACCATCGCCAGGGGGATGGCGCTCTCCTGGATGAACTCCACCTGTTGGTCAAAGATGTTTTCCGGGTCGTTATCAAACCCCACGATGAACCCGGCCATCACCTCCAGCCCGTAGCTCTGGATGCGGTGCACGCTGTCGATCAGGTCCCGCCGGGTATTTTGCAGCTTCTGGGCTTCCCTCAGGCTTTCCTCCACTGGGGTTTCGATGCCGAGAAAGACGCGGGTGAAGCGCGCCTCCTTCATCAGTCGGAGCAGCTCCGGGTCGTCGGCCAAGTTCACCGACGCCTCGGTGAAAAAGGTAAAGGGCCGCCGCTGGGCCTGGTTCCATTCGGCTAACACCGGCAGCAGCTCCTTGACCTTCTTCTTGTTGCCGATGAAGTTGTCGTCCACAATGAACACCGAACCCCGCCAGCGCCGGTCGTAGAGCTGCTCCAGCTCCGCCACCACCTGGGCCGGCGACTTCGTCCGCGGCTTGCGCCCGTAAATCTCAATGATGTCGCAGAACTCGCAATTGAACGGGCAGCCGCGCGAGTACTGGATGGCCATGGCGCTGTAATACTTGGGGTTGATCAGGCTCAGGTCGGGCAACGGAGTCTTGTCCAACCCGGGCAGTTGGCGGGCGTGGTAAATCGGCTTCGCCTTCCCTTGCTCCAGGTCGGCCGCCAGCCCGGCGATCAACTCTTCCGCTTCACCCACCACCACGTGGTCGGCGTGCTGGGGGAGCTCCTCTACGCTGCTGGTCACCGGCCCCCCGATCACCGTCCGCAGTCCCCGGGCCCGGCAGCGCGCCAGAATCGCCAGCAGGTCCTGCTTGTGCACCAGCATCCCGCTCAGCAGAGCCACATCGGCCCATTTCAGGTCGGCATCGGTCAGCCGCCGCACGTTGGTGTCCACCAACCGCTTCTTCCACTCCGGCGGCAACAGCGGGGCGATGGTCAGCAGGCCCAGAGGCGGGTAGGCGGAGCGCTTGCCTTCAAACGGCAGCGCGTACTTGAAACTCCAGTACGTATCCGGCCACTCCGGATAGATGAGAAGAGCGTTCATTCGCTTGTAAGCTGTCCGGTTCGCCCTGAAACGAAACTGCATCATACCGCCAGAACGGCGAACTTACAACGACAAACCTGCGAGAGGGGAAAAAAGTCGCCTGGGCGAGCCCATCCGGTAGCTGAATGGGGTGGTGGGAGCAGCTTGAGTCGCCCATTTCTTCTTACCGGAGCCGAGAATTAGCAGCGCAGGGGGGCGGCGGGTGCGCTCGGCGCCCCGCGGACGCCGGCGGCTTCCTGCAAGATTTTCACGCTGGCGGAGGCCCCGATGCGGGTGGCGCCCGCCGAGAGCATCTTTCGCACGTCTTCGTAGCTCCGAATCCCGCCGGCCGCCTTGACCCCCATGGTGGGGCCCACGATCAACTGCATCAGCTCAACGTCGTGCGCAGTGGCCCCCCCGGGGCCAAAGCCGGTGGAGGTCTTGACGAAATCGGCGCCGGCGGCCTGGGCGCGATGGGAGGCACGCACCTTTTCTTCGTCGCTCAGCAGCGCGCACTCCAGAATGACCTTCACCAGCGCGCCCCCCCGGTGGCAGACCTCGACCACCCCGCGAATGTCCTGCTCGACCATCTCGTCCTCGCCCGACTTCAGCGCCCCCACGTTCATCACCATATCCACTTCCTGGGCCCCGAGCTTCACCACTTGCTCGGATTCGTAGATCTTCACCTCCGGCAGCGTCGCCCCCAGGGGGAAGCCCACCACCGTGCAGACTTTCACCGGGGTGTCGCGCAGCGCCGCCGCCGCCACCGCCACCCAGGCGGGATTCACCACCACGGTGGCAAAGCCAAACTGTTTGGCCTCCTCGCAGAGCTTCAGGATGTCGGTCCGCGAGGCCTCCGGGCGCAGCAAGGTGTGGTCGATGAGCGCCCCGATGTCGGCGGGCACTTGCGAGACCCCGGGGCCGGTGCTCAACCGGGCCGCCCCCGCCGCCATCACCTTGCGCGTCTTGTCCGCGCAGGTTTCCACGCAGCGCTGGTCGCAGCCCGGGCAGACTAGTTCGTCGATCTCCAGCCCGCGCAACTCACACAACTGCCGGTCGCCCAGGTAGCAAAAGATCTCCCGGGTGATGGCTTCGATTAGCTCTTCCAGTTGCTGTTCGGTCATGAGCGCGTCACTTCGGCCGCCCGCCGCGCTCGATGGCGGCGATCTTGTCCAAGCGGCGCTGGTGGCGGCCCCCGGCAAAGTCGGTTTCGAGCCACACGGCCAGGATTTCGCGGGCGGTTTCGGGCGTCAGCAAGCGGGCGCCCAGGGTCAAGACGTTGGCATTGTTGTGCTCCCGACTGTTCCGCGCCGTGGTGCGATCATAGCACAGGGCGGCGCGCGCACCCGGCACCTTGTTGGCGGCGATGGCGGAGCCGATGCCCGCACCATCCAGCACCACGCCGCGCCAGGCGGCGCCCGAAGCCACCGCCTGCGCCACCGCGTAAGCGAAGTCGGGATAGTCCACCGGGGCGGCCGAGTCCGTCCCCAGGTCGCGCACCTCGTAGCCCTCCGCGAGCAGGAACTGCTTGAGGAATTCTTTCAGTTCGTAGCCGGCGTGGTCGGCGGCCAGCACCACCGGCCGGTGGCGGCTGGCCCCCGGGGCCTCGACCGACTCCTCCACCCGAATCCGCACGCCGCGTTCGCGGGCGCGCTCACGGGCCTGGTCGGTGATGATGCTGCCCCGCGGCAGGACCACTTCGCCGCCGGCGGGCACGGCTTCGATGTCGGTGGCGGTCAGAGCGCGTCGGGGCATCGTCAAGGGTTGGGGATGGGGAGCACGCAGACGTCGCGGAGGTTGCGGTAGCGTTCCCCGTAGTCGAGCCCGTAGCCCACCACGAACTCGTCGGGGATTCGGAAGCCGATGTAGTCCACCGGCACCTCCTGGACGCGGCGGGCCGGCTTGTCGAGCAGGGCGGCAATCTTTAAGGACTTGGGCTTGCGCGTCTGCAGGATGCGGTAGAGGTAGTTGAGGGTCAGGCCGGTATCGAGAATGTCCTCGACGATGATGACGTGCATCCCCTTGATGCTATGGTCGAGATCCTTGGTGATGCGCACTTCGCCGGAGGGCAGGCTGCCCTTGCCGTAGCTGGAGACCGCAATGAAATCAATGGAGACCGGCAGCTTGAGTTCCCGCAGCAGGTCGGCGAGAAATACGCACGCCCCTTTGAGAATGCAGATCAGGTGGACACCCTCCTTTTTGTAGTCGCGCTCAATCTGTCGGGCGATGGCGCGCACCCGGCGGCGAATCTCCGCTTGGCGCAGCAGCACTTTCAAACGGGCTTCCGACCGCGGCCGGGCCACCTAGTGTCTCCCCTCGGGCGGCGCTGAGGAGGCTCACTGTAGCGCGCTTGCCCCCGCAAGGCAAGCGGCCCGCCGGGCGCACTTCTGCGCTCCAGACCAACCAGACCAATAGGGCAGCGCTATAAACGCGCCTCTAAGGTCCCCTCGCAGGTCTGGGAGGTAAGGGCGCCAGGGGATAGGTGATTCTGCTCCGCCCCACGGAATCCTGAATATGAAAGTCTCTGCGATTTTTCCTATGAAAATCTGTAGAGCTTGGCTGCTGAACTAAAAGCTTATCAGAGGACATTTCAACTAAGGTTTTTAGAATAAAGGCGATACGTTCGTAAGAAGGATTTGGCACGGCGTCTGCTCGACAACAGGGGGGGAATATGGAGGGAGCGGGCAAGGAGGTGGGCGTACGGCCAACCTCCACGGTAAAGGAGTCGTTTCCCATGAAATCCTTTGTGCGCAGGTGTGTGTCTTCCCGGTGGCTTCTTGCTGCCCTGTTGGTGCTGGGCATCTCCTTCAGCCTTCCTTCCGCCGCCTGGGCGCAGGCGGCGAGCGGCAGTATTGAGGGCTACGTTTACGATCCGACCGGCGCTGTGGTTCCCGGCGCCACCGTGCAGGTGGTTCAGGCGGAAACCGGCTTGACCCGAACCGCCACCACCGACGACCGCGGCTACTACCTGTTCCTGCAACTCCCCGCAGGCACCTACGAGTTGACCTTTACCCAGACCGGCTTCGGCCAACTGACACGCCCCGATGTGGTGGTCGAAGTCGGCGACCTGCGCAAGATCGATGTCACCATGGAACCCGCCGCGGTGCGCGCCCAAGTGGTGGTCACCGAAGCCGCCCCCCTGCTCGAAGCCTCCAAGACCGAAGTGGGGACCGTGGTGGACCGCAAACTGGTCAGCGACCTCCCCTTGAACGGGCGCAACTGGCCGGAACTGGTGCTGCTCACCCCGGGGGTGACCAACGACGGCGAGTTCGGCAACGTCACCTTCGCCGGCGTGCAGGGCGCCTACAACAACGTGCAAGTCGATGGAGCCGACAACAACAACGCCTTCTTCGCCGAGATTCGCGGCCGCACCCGGGCCGTCTTCCAGTTCAGCCAGGAAACCATCCGCGAGTTCCGGGTGGCCAACCAAAATTATTCGGCGGAGTTCGGCCGGGCGGGCGGCGGCATCGTCAATGCCATCACCAAGACGGGTACGAACGAGTGGCACGGCGCGGTCTGGTACTACTTCCGCGACGACGGTATGAACGCCCAGGACCCGATTTCCAAATCGGAGACCACAATCAACGCTGTGGGCGAGATAGGTGCGTTTATCCGGCAAGCCCGGGAGCGCCGGCAACAGTACGGCTTCAACGTGGGCGGGCCCATCGTAAAAGACCGCCTGTTCTTCTTCTTCAACCTGGACAACCAGCAACGCAACGAGCCCCGCATCATGCTCTTGCAGGATTTGGGCGACGAGATCGATGGTCTGCTCGGCTCACAGCCGGACGACCCCACCGACTCGGCTGACGTCACCTTGGCCGCCCGGGAGCAGGGCCTGGGCCTGCTGGCCATTTCCTACTTCGGGCCGCTGGTGCGCCCCATTCCCCGCACCTTCGACCTGGAAAACTTCTTTCCCCGGGTGGACTGGCGGATTGACGACAACAATACCTTGACGTTTACCCATAACTTCCAGCGCTGGCGCTCGCAGAACGGCATCTTCACCACCGTCACCTCCGACGACAACGTCACCGCCGAGGCGCTTAACAGCAGCGACTCCTACAGCAACCAACTGACCCTCAACTCGGTCATCCGCCCGACCCTGATCAACGAGTTTCGCTTCCAGTTCACCTGGGACAACACCAAAGATCGCGCCAACGCTTTCTCCACCCCCAACATTCGCCTGCGGGGCGTGCGCTTCGGCGGGGCCGATTTCTTGCACTCCAGCGCCGGCTTGTTTCCCGGGCGCTTTACCAAAGAGCAACGCCTGCAGTATGTGGACAACCTCACCTGGGTCAAGGGCCGCCACACCTTCAAGTTCGGGGTTGACATCAACCGCGTCGTGGACAAGAACTTCTTCGGGCGGAATCTGGCCGGCTCTTACAGCATTCGGTTTCGCTTCCCCGGGTTCGTCTTCGGCGGAGATACGTCGGTGGGCGGGAGCACGCTATCGGGCGGCTTTTTTAACAGCTGCATCGACTTCACCACTTATGACGCTGCCATCACCGGCGGCTCTACGCCCGCACAGGCATTGTCGGCGGCGCTCACCCCGGCGAGTTGCGCGCCGGTGCTGAGCAACTTCCAGCAGCGCTTCTTCCCCTTCGGGCCCGAGGTGCGGCAGGTGAACATCGACTACGGCGCTTACCTCCAGGACAGCTTCCGGCTGCACCCGCGCTTCACCCTCTATGCCGGGCTGCGCTACGAGTTCCAGGATATGCCGGAGGTGTGCGACACTATCGGGGTCGCGCTCACCGGGGGCAACTGCGTGGTCAACCCCCTGGACCCCCGCACCGGCTTCATCCCCCAGGACGGCAACAACTTTGCTCCCCGAATCGGCTTTGCCTGGCAACCGATGGACAACTGGGTGGTGCGCGGCGGCTACGGCCTCTTCTACATCAAGACCCCCAGTCTGCGCATCAACGACGCCTTGACCAACAACAATTTCTTCTCCTTCAACCAGTTCATCTCCTGCTCGAGCAGCGCCGCCCCGGCGTGCAACTTCTTCTCGCCGGCAAACAGTTTGATCTTTCCCAACCCGCTGACCCAGATCAATCCACTCGACTCCTCGCAGACCACCTTCCCCATTCTCAGCGCCCCGCTGGGCGCCTTCAACCCCGCCGACCCCTTTGCCGACATCTTTGTGTTTGATCCCCAACGCAGCTTCGGCTACGTGCAGCACGGGAGCTTGGAGATCGAGCGGCAGGTGGGCAGCAATACCACCGTCGCCGCCTCCTACCTCTGGAGCCACGGCGTCCACCTCGACCGGGTGCGCAACAGCAACGTGGCCCCGGTAGTGTCCACCTGCCCCACCCTCTCCTTCACCTGCGCCCGGATGGACGTCTTCGACGACGCCGGTAACGTCGTGCAGCAGTCCTTCATTACCCGCATCGGCGCCACATTTTCGGGCGCACGCCCCAACCCCAATTTCCGCCAGATTCTCACCGCGGAGTCGAACGGCTCTTCCATCTATCACGCCTTCGGGCTGCGCATCCGGCACCGCTTCAGCCAGGGGCTTTCCTTCCTGACCTCGTGGACCATCTCCAAGAACATCGACACTGGCCGCGACAGCCTGGGATTCTTCAGCGACGTGCTGGATCCCTTCAACCCCGAGCTCGACCGCGCCCTCAGCCGGCTCGACCAGCGGCAACGCTTCGTCACCAGTTGGGTGTGGGAGCCCCAGGGCCTGCGCGACCACGAAAGCGGGGCGGTGCGAGCCACCTTGGCCAACTGGCGCATCAGCGGCATCCTCTCGGCCGCCCAGGGCCGGCCCCTGAACACCAACACCACCGGCGGGAGCCGCGAGACCGACTTCAACGAGGACAACGTGATCTTCGACCGCGTCCCCTTCATCGGCCGCAACACCTTCCGCGGCTCCGGCCGGGTGACACTGAACTTGGGCGTCACCAAAATGATCCCGGTGGGGGAACGGGCGCGGGCCGAGATCATCCTCCAGGCCTTCAACATCTTCAACACCCCGGTCTTCACCTTCTTCAACGATGACTTTTTCACCAGCACCCGCACCTCTGATCCCAGCCTTCCCGGTCCGTCCTCTGCCCGGCGGGTGTTTGAGCTGAGACCCAATCCCGACTTCCGCCAGCCCACCAGCTCGCGGCGGGCACGGGACATCCAGTTGGGCTTCCGCTTCACCTTCTAGGCCGGACAGCAGCAAGATCGACGGGCGGCCTCTGTCGGGGCCGCCTTTCTTTTTCGCCCAAACGAAAGCAGGCAAGGCACCAGGCCTTGCCCTCCCTAGCGGCTCGGTGCGGCTTGGGTAGGGGCGGGCCTTGCGCCCGCCCGCACAGGATGTCTCGCCGGTTGGTGGGCTACGCACGCGGATGGTAGAATGACTGTGAGCCCGTAGCTCAGCCGGTAGAGCATCTGCCTTTTAAGCAGAGGGTCCTGGGTTCGAGTCCCAGCGGGCTCACCACTTCCCTTCTGGTTTTCCCCCAGCCGTCCGCCGCGTCGCGGCGCTCGCCTCAGCGACTCCTCTTGTCCCGCTGAGCCTGGGATGAGCCCCCCGAGGCTTTTGACGGCGGCCAGGAAAGCTTCTTAGAACGGTTGTGGGTAGGAGAGGACAAAGCCACCGAGCGATGCCGCCGAGTCGGGCCAGTCTCCAAGCAGTTCTACTGTAGCGGTTGCGCAAAAGACAGCTCATGGCCGTCGGGATCGTGCAGATGAAAGTATCGTTCGCCCCACTCGGCATCCCGGGGCTGATCCGGGTTGAACCCTTTCTCCTTTATGTAAGCCCAACACTGGTCAACACCGTCCACGTAGAAAATTAGCCGCCCCCAATGATTGACCGGACTTCCCTGTTCCAGGTTGAGGATTGTGTCTCTCGCCCCCGGTGTCCGGAACGAGGAAAAATGGGCCTTCGTGCCTCCATAGAGAATCTTTAGGCCGAGGATGTCTTGATAAAAGTGCACGGATCGTCCCATATCACTCACTTTGATGGTAATGGCGGATATTCTTTCCACGGTCATACCTTCTCCCTCCGCGCTCACTGTTTGAGTCGCCTCGATGCCTTGTTCTTCCCCTCCCAGATGTTCAGCCAGGGTTCGAGAGACGATGGTGGAGAGTCGAGGAAAGGCGGGCGGAACCCCGCTGGAATGTCTTCTAGTGCTGCCTGGAGAGGTAGGAGAGCATTCGGTCGGAGTCTGCCTCACTCATTCCGACAAACTCCACTCCCACCCCCCGCCCCTCTTCCATGCGGCGAATCGCAGCCTGCACCGGAATCGCATCGATGCTGTTCAACCACAGCCGGAATGAAATATGTTCTCCGAGAGACACCGCACGCTTGTCCTCGATAAACGCTCCGACAGGACTGAGGTCTCGCACCCGACCGAAAGAGTGGGGAAACTCCGCCAGCAGGATTTGGTTGGGGATGATGCGCCGAAAGGCCACCCGCCGCTCATCCCAATAGTTGCAGAGAAATCGAATCCCGGCCCCGCTCATGTTGAGCAACTCGACCCCCATGCCACGCAACGGTTCCACGTGCCGAACCACGGCGTCAATCTCAAATGTATGCTCCAGCTCCAGCCAGAAGGTGATTCGCAGCCTCTGTCCGGGAAGCAGCGGACGCTCCGTCTCAATGAAAGCCCCGGCGAGACTAATGTTGCGCACGCGGCCGAGATACTGGGGATAGTGGGCCAACAAGGGTCGGTTGGGTTCGATGCGCAGGTAGGAGCGACTCTCGATCCTCATCTTAGGCTGACGGCCCCCTTGCCGCGAACGGGATCCCTTCCTATCGCTTACCTCCTGGCTCCGCTCTGGCACACCCCTTTGCTGGGGGCTGGCTTATTCGAGCCGGCTGAGTTGACTGGCATGCTCTATGGCTTCCACACAATGTGCGTGTCGGTCTGGTTTACTCCGGGAACGGCCTGAATCTTGTCGACGACGAATTCCTGCAGCGATTTCAGATCGGGAACCTCCACTAGAACAATGACGTCCGGAAGCCCCCAGCAGATATGCGCCGCCTGGACCCCTTCGATCGCGCCCAACCGCCCCGCAACCTGGGTGGATTTCCCGGGGGCCACCTGGATAAACACATAGGCTTGCATGGGGCCCGCCCTCCTTGTTTCACTCTCGGAAGAGCCGCCTCAGTGAGGGGGATTATAGCAGTCTAGAAAGGTCAATTTAAGAAAGTTCGACTTTTTTTTCCGCCGCCGCACGCTTCGGGGGAGAAGCCGATAGGGCCGGCGGGCGCGGGCGCTCGTTGACACTCACTGCCGCTTCCGGTAACTTGGTTCTCTTGTGAGCCGCGACTCTTTCTGAACAAAGGGTCCGGGGTTCGAATCCCAGCCGGCGCACCCGCCGCATCGCAGGCCCCGCCTTTGTCCCCGGGGAGGAACGATGAACATTGTCGGGTGGAACCCGAGTCGCCACGGGCTGGAGAACCACGGCCTCCGCAACCTCAGGCTCGCCTACTGGAACCTTCCCCCCTCCCGTCTCTACGAGCACTTCATCCTCCGCCACGAAGGGATGATCTCTCACTTCGGCCCCCTGGTGGTGCGCACCGGCGACCACACCGGCCGCTCGCCCAACGACAAGTTCCTGGTGAAAGAACCCTCCAGCGAGAAAAACATCTGGTGGGGGGAAATCAATCGTCCCTTCGACCTCGCCCGCTTCGACGCCCTCTACGCCCGGCTGTGCTCTTACTTACAGGGCAAAGAGGTATTCGTGCAGGACTGCTTTGCCGGGGCCGATCCGAAATTCCACCTCCCCATCCGGGTCATCACCGAGCAGGCCTGGCACAGCCTCTTCGCCCGCAATATGTTCATCCGGCCCGATCCGTCCAAAACCCACCAGCACGTGCCCCAGTTCACCATCATCTCTGCCCCCAACTTCCGTGCCGAGCCGGAGCGCGACGCCACCCGCTCGGGCACTTTCATCATCGTTCACTTCGGGCGGAAGCTGGTGATCATCGGCGGCACCGCCTACGCGGGCGAGATCAAGAAGTCGGTGTTTACCATCTTGAACTACACCCTGCCCCTGCAGTCGGTATTGTCCATGCACTGCTCGGCCAACATCGGAGCCAACGGAGACGTGGCGCTGTTCTTCGGCCTCTCGGGCACCGGCAAGACCACGCTCTCCACCGATCCCGACCGCCGCATGATCGGCGATGACGAGCACGGCTGGACGGAGCGCGGCGTGTTCAACTTCGAAGGGGGCTGCTACGCCAAAGTCATCCGCCTCTCCCCCGAGGGCGAGCCGCAAATCTATGCCTGCACGCGCAAGTTCGGCACCATCCTGGAAAATGTCACCATCGACCCCATCACCCGACAACTCGACCTCGACGATGACTCCCTCACCGAAAACACCCGCGCCGCCTATCCCATCACCCACCTCGACAACATCGAACCCGCCGGCCAGGGCAGCCATCCCCAGAACATCTTTATGCTCACCTGCGACGCTTTTGGCGTCTTGCCCCCCATCGCCCGGCTCAGCCCCGAACAAGCCGCCTACCACTTCCTAGCAGGCTATACCGCCAAGGTGGCCGGCACGGAGCGCGGCATCGTCGAGCCACAGACCACCTTCAGCCCCTGCTTCGGCGCCCCCTTTATGGCGCTGCACCCCAGCGTCTACGCCCAGATGCTGCAGGAAAAGATCGCCCGCCACCGGGTGAATTGCTGGTTGGTGAACACAGGTTGGACGGGCGGGCCCTACGGAGTGGGAGAGCGGATGAAACTCGCCTACACGCGCGCCCTGATTCGCGCCGCCCTCAGCGGGGCGCTCACTAACGTCCCCACCCGGGCGGACCCGGTCTTCGATCTCCAGATTCCCACCGCGTGCCCCGAGGTTCCCCGCCAAATCCTGCAGCCGGAGAATACTTGGAAGGACAAGGACGCCTATCGCACCCAAGCGCTGCGGCTCGCCGAGCACTTTCACAAGAACTTCGAGCCCTTCGCCCCCGACACGGCGGAAGCGGTGCGCGCCGCCGGCCCCAAGGTCACGGTCACCCGCTAGCCGACCCACACTGGCTGGAACTCGATCTGGAAAAGGACGAAAATTGTATGGGGAGAGCACCGGCAGAGTGAAAGAGATGGCCTCTCGGTCCGAGATTCGGGTGGGCCCGGCTGGCTGGTCGTATGACGACTGGTCGGGCATCGTCTATCCGTCCCCGCGCCCGCGGGGATTCCACGAGGCCACCTACCTGGCCGACTACTTCGACACCATCGAGTTGAACGTGACCTTCTACCGAACCGTCACGCCGGAGATGGCGCGGCAGTGGCTGGAGCGGGTGGCGGCGAACCCCCGCTTCCTCTTTACCGCCAAGCTCTGGCAGGCGTTCACGCACGAGTGCGCCTTGACCCCGGCGAACGAGCGCGCCGTCCGCCCCGCCCTGGAGGTGCTGCGTGCCGTGGGCAAGCTGGGGGCGCTGCTGGCGCAGTTTCCCTGGTCGTTCAAGAATATCCCTGAGAACCGCAGCTACCTGGAAGAGTTGGCCGACCGCTTCGCCGACTTTCCCTTGGTGGTGGAGGTGCGCCACGACTCCTGGAACGACCCGGGCTTCTACGCTTGGTTGGCCGAACGCGGCATCGGGTTCTGCAACATCGACCAGCCGGTCATCGGCCGCTCACTCAAGCCCAGCCAGCGGGCCACCGCCTCGGTGGGCTACGTGCGCCTGCACGGGCGCAACTACCAGGAGTGGTTTCGGGAGCGCGAAGACGACGCCGGCGCCGAGCGCTACAACTACCTCTACTCGACGGGGGAGCTCGAGCCCTGGGCCGAACGCATCCAGACCCTGGCGGCGAACACCCGGCTCAGCTTCGTCATCACCAACAACCATTTTCACGGCAAGGCGGTGACCAACGCCTTGCAGCTCATCCACCGGCTCAGCGACCGGCCGGTGAAAGTCCCCCCGCCTCTCCTGCGGCACTATCCCGAACTCGAGCCCATCGCCTCGCACGAGGGCACTACAGCCTCGCTCTTCGATCCGCCGGGGCGCTAGCCTGCGCGTCCCGCCTCACTAGTCAATGATGATGATGGGGTCGCAGCGGCGCCCGCCGGTCTCTACGCTGTACTTGTACTTCTTCCGCCCGTTGGCGGCGACTTTCGGAGGACCGGAGCCCGGGTTTGCCGGATGGAAGTACCAACGCCGGAATGGTGTCTCCTTCTGAAAGCACACCACGAAATCCCGTCTGCATATCCATTTGGCTTGTTCATTCTTACCCTTGTGCAACCTGAGCGTGCGGGGTTTCACCCGGGGCGGACTACCTGGGATAATCTTCACCGTTCTTATTGGCATGCTTGCCTCCTCCTTCCGGGACTATTGTCCCCGGAGTAATTCCTGAAAGCGCGCGTCTTCGCGCAAATCTGCGAGCACGGGTTCGCGCCGCACTGCCTCCACCGGATAGCCCTGGTCGAGTGCTTGCCGGAGGTGTTCCAGCGCCAGGTCTCTTTCCCCCAGGCGCTCGTATACCAGAGCCGCAGCGAAGAATGTTTCTGCCCCGGGAGCCTGGCCCCCCAGAGCCCGGCGGATGAACGCCTTTGCCTTGCGGGCGTCTCCCAGCGCCGCGTAGTGCTTGGCCAGTTCCCCCAACAGGACCGGATCACGGGGATTTACCCCCAGTTGCGGCTCGGCCCGGGCAATGGCTTCCCTATAGGTTCGCTCCGCTTTTTGCTGCTCGCCCGGGACCCGGTGATAGGCATCGGCCAGGTTGCCCCAAAGCCGATAGTCGCGATCATCGATCTCTAAGGCCTTTTCATAGGTACGGGCCGCGTCCGCGTAGCGTCCCTGAAAGTAATAGAGGGTGGCCAAGTTGCTGTAGGCGCGGAAGTTGGGTCTGAGGGCCAGGGATTTCTCATACATCGCCACGGCCTTGTCCCAGCGGCCCAAATAGTGATAAACGCCGCCAAGATTGCTGTAGCCGAGGGCGTTGTCCGGGGTGAGCCCCACCACCTGCTCGAACATCCCCGCAGCCTGCGAGTAGCGCGCCTGGCGGAAGTAGAACCCACCCAGCCCGTTGTAGCCCGCCCAATACTGCGGTCGCAGTTCGATGGCCCGGCGATAGGTTCTTTCCGCCTCTGCCAGTTGGCCCAAGCGTTCGTAGGCCAAAGCCAGGCCGCGATAGGCATCATCGCTGGTGGGCTCACTCTCCGAGGCGCTTTGAAACGCCGCCACCGCCTTCTCGTACTCTCCCGTGCCGTTGTAGAGCGTCCCCAAGCAGACGTGTGCCGCGGCCAGTTGCCCATCCAGGGTCAGGGCGCGCGCACACGCCCGTCGGGTGGACTCGACCCATTGGGTTTCCTTGCTGCTCTCATATCTCTTCCAGTAGGCCTCGCCCAAGCCGGCATAGGCCTGGGCATAGTTGGAATCCAATTCGAGGGCACGATTGAAGACGGTGATGGCGTTCTCGATGTTCTCCGGCCTGTGATAATCCTGCAAGTAGCCCCGGCCGCGAAGATAGTAGTCATAGGCGGCGGGCTGGTTGGTGCCGTGGGCCGCCAGCACCCGCCGCTCCTCCGGCGGAAGCTCAATCTCCAACATCCCCAGCACCCTGTCGACCACCCGGTCCTGCAGCGCAAAAGGGTCGGAGGCGTCCGCCGTGATCGTAGCGGCCCGCAATTGCCGGTTGGTTTTCGCATCCACCAAGGCGCAATTGATCCGCACCGTCTCCCCCGACTGGTGCAAACTACCCTCCAACACCAGATTCACCCCGAGGGCCTTGCGCGCCTGCTCCGGCGTAGCCACGCCTTGGGCGCGGACCTCGCTTGTGGAGACAACCTGTAGGGAATGCCTTTCGGCGAGCTGAGTGAGCTTGGCGGTCAGGGTCCCCGTCAACCCGCGGCTGTAAGCTCGGTTCTCCGCACCGCCTCCGATCGCCTCGAACGGCAACACCGCCAGGATCTTCCGCGGGGGGATCGGCCTCACCCAGCGTTGCACCCGCTGTCGGATGGAGAGAATCTGCCACGCCACAACCAGCGCCAACACCAGGCCGATCAGGGTCAATACCTTGCGGCGGGTCCAGCGGCGGGGGCGCCGCCGGCCCGTATCGGTGCTGGCCCGTTGCAGGGTGCGCAGGTCGACCAGCAGGTCGGCGGCGGTGGCGTAGCGCTCCGCCGGATCTTTCGCCAACATCTTGGCGACAATGCGCTCCAACTCCGCGGGGAGTCGGGGGTTGAATTGCCTGAGCGGCGCCGGCACCTCGTGCAGGATGCGGTCGGTGGTAGCCAGGAAGCTGGCCGCCCGGAACGGCTGCCGCCCGGTAAGCGCCTCGTAGAAGACCACGCCCAGCGAAAAGATGTCGGCGCGCCCGTCGGCGGGCTCTTCCAGCAATACTTCCGGGGCCATGTAACCCGGGGTGCCCACCAGCGTGCCGGGGGCGCTCTGGCTGGTTTCCCGGGTGGTGCCCTCGTCAGGGTGTGGGAGACGCCTGGCCACACCGAAGTCGAGCATCTTCACCTGACCCGCCGGCGTCAGCATGACGTTTTCCGGCTTGATGTCGCGGTGCACAATGCCCTTCTGGTGCGCCGCCACCAAGGCTTCCCCGCACTGGACAGCCATCGCTAAAAATTCCTTAATGCTGAGGGGTTGGCACAAGCGCCGGCGTAGCGTCTGCCCCTCGACGTACTCCATCACCAGAAAGATCTCGCCGTTTTCCTCCAGCACGTCATAGATGCCGGCAATCCGCTCATAGCTGAGCGCCGAGGCGCGCTCGGCCTCTTTGAGCAAGCGGCGCCGGTAGTGCTCATCGGCTCGCAGCTGCGGGGCCAGCCGCTTGAGAGCCACGGAGCGCTTCAGCTTGGTATCGTCGGCCCGGTAGACTTCGCCCATCCCACCCGCTCCCAAGCGGGTGCGGACGGCAAAGCGGCCCCGGCCCACGGTGCTCCCACTCAAGTTCTGGAGAGCCGGCGAGTTTTTCGGTTGTGGAGTCTGCGGCTCAACCATCGGTAGAGGCACAGAGGAACTACAACAAAGGCGGCGCCGGAGGACGCCCGCTCACGGAAATTCGGCCTGCCAGCTTGGCGGCGCGGCCCCAGACGTCTTACTCGGTGCCCTCCCCCTCTTTGGGGGGAATCTTACTCCTGTGCAGG